>NZ_QKNX01000001.1:600000-881904 GCF_005239135.1 Natronomonas salsuginis | reverse complement strand
GTTCGGAGTGTAACCGTGGACGCCACGCCGACCTGAACGCGTCGGAGAATATCGCACAACGGGAGGGTGAACCATGCACGGCCTAACACTTTGGGTGAGGCGAACCGTGCTACCTCGCTGGTTGAATGGCCAGCCGTCGCTGACGCCCGCTGTATGCGGGGAGGAAGGCCCCATTGACAGGGCTACACACGCTGGAAAGCACGTCCTTGGTCACAACTGGACGGCGACCATTGACGGCCCACGCGAAAGCGTACTTGAGGCCCGAGGAAACGCGCAACCTGAATATCCCCTTCGGGGAATCTTCGCCGTTTAGCGCGGGGAGGATGTCAACCCGCTGTCGAGACGATCTTGATGACGTCGCCCTCTTCGAGTTCGTGCTCCTCTCCGATCCGGCGGTTCGCCCGCCCGTCGACCGCGTGGAGATACCCCTCGCCGATGTCCGAGTGAACGGCGAACGCGAGATCCTTCGGTGTCGCCCCAGCCAGGAGCAAGAACGCGTCCGGGAGGACGTTCCCCTGCCCGTCCGTCCACCGCGTTTCATTCTGGACGGGGTACACCGTGATCCGATCGAGGAGGTCGTAGACCGCGTCGTCGAGCGCGGTCTGCACGCCCGTGCCACCCCACTCGGCCATGACCGTCCGAACGCGTTCGAGCCCGTCGCGTTGGGTCTCCGAAATATCGCCCGTGACGGTGAACGTCTCGTCGCCAGGATCGTAGTCGATCGCGCTCGCTTCGACCGCGCCGCGCAGGGCGAGTTCGCCCTCGGCCGTGCACGGGACGACCCGTTCGGCCGCCTCCTGCAACCGTTCGACGTTCCCCGAGGGTGCGACGTCGGCTTTGTTCGCGACGACGACGATCGGTTTCGTCCGGACGCGGACGAGCCGAGCGAGTTCCTCGCGGTCGGCGTCGTCCCAGGCCATCGGATCGTCGACGTAGTCGAGCTCGCGGAGGATTGCCGCGACGTCGTGCTCGCTCGCGCCGACCCCGGTGAGCATCTCCGTCAGCGACGCCTCGATGTCGAAGTCGGGCGAGCGCGACTGCCGTTCGATCGTCTCCCAGTTCCGGTCGACGATGCCCGCGAGCCACAGGTCCATCTCCCGTTCGATGAACTGCACGTCGTCGACGGGGTCGTACGAGCCCACCTCGACCGGCTCGCCCTCCGCGTTCGTGCCGCCCGAGGCGTCGACGACGTTGAGGATGACGTCGGCGTTCGTCAGCGCGTCGAGGAACTGGTTCCCGAGTCCCTTCCCCTCGTGTGCGCCCGGGACCAACCCGGCCACGTCGAGCAGTTCGATCGGCACGTAGCGTTTGCCGTCGTGGCAGTTCTCGTTGCCGCAGCGCTCCTCGAGATCGAGACAGGGACATCGGGTCCGAACGTGGCTGACGCCGCGGTTCGGATCGATCGTGGTGAAGGGATAGTTGCCGATATCGACGTCCGCCCGCGTGGCGGCCTTATAGAACGTCGATTTGCCGGCGTTTGGCTTGCCGGCGAGAGCGACCGAAAGCATACCCCGGCTACCCGAGCCATTCGTATATGTGTCCCGGTCGCAGCCGACCCGTCACCGCCCGTCCGGTCCGGGATCGACTTCCGCGTCGGCGATGATCGCCGCGACGTCGTCCGCTCCGCTCCCGTTCGACCGCCGATCGTCGAGCGCGTCCCACTCGATGTCGTTCTCGCCGAGGGGGACGACCGCGGCGATCCGGTCGGCACCGGGATACACCTCCGCCGCCGTCTTCAGGGTCGCGTTCGAGCCCGACTCCGGCTTTGGAAGCGCGCCGTCGCCGATCGGAACGACCGCGGGCGAGACGGCTCTTTCTGACTCGGACCCGTCGTCCCCATCGTCCGATCCCGCACCGTCTTCGCCGTCACCGTCCACCTCCCGATCGGGCGGTGTCTGAGACGACGCCCCATCGGCACCGGTTTCGACGGCTCTGTTCGGCGGTTCCTCGAATCTGATCCCCTCTCGCGCTCGGATCGTCCCGTCGACGTCGGCGATCTCGGAGAGCTCACACCGGTCACACGAGATGTCGCCGCGGACGTGAACGCCAGGCTCGATGGTCACGTCGCCGCCTCGGGTCGTCACGTCGCCGTGAACGACTGTCCCGTTGCCGATCCGAATCGGACCCTTCGACCGAAGGCTGCCGAACACCTCGGTGTTCCGTCCGACCTCGATCTCGGCGGCGCGGATGTTCCCATGAAGCCGGCAGTCGTCGCCGATCGACGCCGGCGTCGAGACGCGCCACGCGTCGTCGGACACCCGCGATCCGCGCGGAATGGTGGCCGGCTCGGCGTCGCGGTCGTCGAACGCTTCGGCCGCCACCTCCTCTGCGGCCTCCTCCTCGCCGATGTGGAGTAAGTGCGAGAGGTAGACGAACAGGAAGACGATCGTCGGCATCGGGTTTCGGATGACGATCCATCCGTTGGCCTCGAAGCCGCGCTCGATGTCCACGTCGTCGCCGATATCGAGGTCGCCCGAGACGATAAGCTGTCCCGTGATGTGGACGCGCTCGCCGAGGTAGGCGTCGCTGCCGACGAGGACGTTTCCGTCGACCTCACACCACATATCGAGTCGGCAGTCGCCGTCGGCCTCGATGTCGCCGCCGAAGGTGACGCGTTCCCCGGCGAGGACGCTGCCGCCGCGAACTCCGAGTTCGACGACGCTTTGGCCGCCGACCAGCACGTCGCCGTCGGTGACGAGGTCGCGTTCTTTGACGTGCGTCCCGTCTGGGATCGCGAGCGCTTCGAGTGGATCCGACCCGAACACGCTCGGAGTGTGTTCCGCAGGCGTCTTAACCTCTCCGGCGGCGTCTGACGTGGGTCTGACGCGTTCCTCGTCCACTCGTGGCCCTTATATTTGACAGCGACCAACTCGGGGTATGACCGTTCTCTCGTTCGACCAGGAAGGCGTCGATGTCATCTACGAGGGCACCGAGTTTCGCATGGAGAAGACGCTCATCGAGGAGGCCGCGGAGAAGCCGTACCCCGACGTGACCGATCACGAAGTTCTCCAAATGATCGAGGAGAATCCGTCCCTTTCGGGCGAACCGCGGCGAATCACCGAAATCCTCGGCTGACCCCGCCGAATCGCGCCGTGCGGCCTCGCGGAGCGACACATATAAACGAACGCGTTCGCACACTCGTGTATGAACGCCGCCGATCTCAAATCAGAACTCGACCATGCCTCGTTCCGCACCGCGGGGAGCACCGTCGCCGCCTACGTGCTCATCCTGTTGGGGATGACGCTCGTGCTCTTCGGGATCCCGTACCTGATCTTCTCGCTGTTTTAATCCCGCCGTCGTTCGGGATTCACGCGGTCTCCGGAACGCTACTCGAGTGACTTCGCACGGTTTTGAAACTCGCCGCCGCACTCGCACTCACCGGGGTGGGTCTTCGCTTCGAGGAGTTTGCCGCACTGCATACACTCGTACTCTGAAAGCGATTCCGGATCGTTCTCGCCTTCGATGTCTTGTCCGTGGGGCATACACGCCGTTTCAGAATCCACATGAATATCTATTTTGAATTCCAATCGACTATGTAGGCGGCTTACGTTGGCCCCTCGAAAACAGCGGGCGGACTCAGGCGAACGTCTTCGAGATCTCGTCGTCGTCCTCGTCGGTCTGTTGGATCTTCCGCCAGGCCTGCTCGAAGTCCTCGGTGGCGACTTCCAGGCGATCGTCGCGGATCGCGTACATGCCGGCCTCGGTGCAGATTGCCTTGATGTCGGCACCCGACGCGCCGACAGCGAGTTCCGCGAGTTCCTCGAAGTCGACGTCGTCGGCGATGTTCATGCCGCGGGTGTGGATCTCGAAGATCAGCCCTCGACCTTCGGCCTCCGGCTTGGGGACCTCGATGAGCCGATCGAAGCGGCCGGGCCGGAGGATCGCGCGATCGAGCATGTCGAAGCGGTTCGTCGCCGCGATGATCGAGATCTGGCCGCGTTCCTCGAAGCCGTCCATCTCGGCGAGCAGCTGCATCATCGTCCGCTGGACCTCGGCGTCGCCGGAGGTCTTCGATTCGGTCCGCTTGGCAGCGATGGCGTCGATCTCGTCGATGAACACGACGGCCGGCTCCTGCTGGCGGGCGAGCTCGAAGAGATCGCGGACGAGCTTCGCACCCTCGCCGATGAACTTGTGGACGAGCTCGGAGCCGGCCATCTTGATGAACGTCGCGTCTGTCTGGTTGGCGACGGCCTTCGCGAGCATCGTCTTCCCGGTCCCCGGCGGGCCGTATAGCAGGACGCCCGACGGCGGGTCGATCCCGACCTCGTCGAACATCTCCGGGCTCTCGATCGGCATCTCGACGGTCTCGCGGACCTCCTCCATCTGCTCGTCGATGCCGCCGATATCGGCGTAGGAAACGTCGGGCGACTGATCGACCTGCATCACTCTCGCGCGAACGTCCGTCTCGCTGTCGAGCTGCTTGACGATTGATAGTGAGTTGTTCACCGCGACGCGAGCGTCGGGTGAAAGCTCCTCTCGCATCTCCGCTGTGACCTCGGTGAGCGCCTCCTGATTGTTCCCGTGCTGTTTGATGATGACGCCCTCGTCGGTCAACTCTTGGACTGTCGCGACGAACAGCGGCGACTGCTTGAGCTTCTTGTTCTCGTGAGTCAGTCGTTCGAGCTTCTGTTGGTACTTGTTGTTCTCCGCGTTGGCATCGAGGAGTTTGTCCCGCATCTCGTCGTTCTGCTGTTCGAGAATCTCGAGACGCTCCTCGAGCACCTCCACCTTTTGCTGCTGTGACGCACCGTCCTCGTACGGCAGGTCGGCGTCGTCCACAGTGTCGGTCATTACCGGATTGATAGCGCCTGTACTCATAAGAGGCTTCGGGTCATGGGGATGATCGTTTGCGTTGCACACCGTGTTGTCCCGGAGTGGCGGTGTCCACCCGCGCCGCTCCTCCGCCTGCTTGCCGTCTAAAATAACTCACAATGATAAAAAAGGATAGTAAGTATTATTGGTTCTCATGAAGAAGGTGGCACAATGAGTGCAACCGAATTCGAGGTGGACGCCGAACCGGTCGGCTGGGACGCCGTCGCCGATCTCCCACCGAGTGCGAAACTGGTCGCGAAGGTGCTCGAGTACAACGACCGACTCACACAGAGTCAACTGGCCGACGAGACGATGTTGCCGCCCCGAACGGTTCGGTACGCGCTCACGCGGCTCGAAGACGTCGACGCTGTCGACTCCCGGTTCTCCTTTACCGACGCCCGAAAGCGCGTCTACTCGCTCGCCGTCGAGTGAGCGTCCCGGTTTCGGATCGATCGGCGAACGGTTTTTATACAAAGAGGCAACCATCGACGACCACTGTGGTATCCGAGGACCCCGCCGAAACGGTACGACTGAAAACCTCGCTGAGTCGCCTGGCCGGTCCGGACGAAGCGACCGTCATCGAACGCGCCGCCGAGTCCGTCGACGATCTCGACGCCGCGGCGCGGTTCGTCGAGACGATCGGTCTCGGGCAGCTCGAAGCGGCGGTCGAGGCGACGGACGATCCGGAGCTCGAAGCACGGGGACGCCGAACACTGACCACGTACCGTCGGTTTCGTCGGGCCGCCACCGAGTTGGCGACCGACGACCACTTCCACCGCGGTCACGGAACCGATTTAAGAGCAGACGGCGAACGTCCACGCCAATGACACGGGTGCTTCACACCGCAGACACCCACATCGGGTACCGACAGTACCACAGCCCCGAGCGCCAGGTGGACTTTCTCGACGCGTTTCGGCGAGTCATCGCGGACGCGGTCGAGTCGGACGTCGACGCCGTCGTCCACGCCGGGGACCTCTTTCACGATCGGCGACCCGACCTCTCCGATCTCCTGGGGACGCTCGACGTGCTCGAAACGCTTTCCGACGCCGACATCCCGTTTCTCGCCGTCGTCGGCAACCACGAAACGAAACGATCGGCGCAGTGGCTCGACCTGTTCGAGGCGATGGGGCTTGCGACCCGCCTCGGCGACGAACCGGTCGTCGTCGGCGAGACGGCGTTCTACGGGCTGGATTTCGTCCCACGCGCCCAACGGGCCGACCTCGACTACGAGTTCGAATCTCACGAGGCTGAATCCGCCGCACTCGTCTCCCACGGCCGGTTCGAGCCACTCGTTCCCGACTACGGCAGCGTCGAGTGGGACGTGGCGGAGATACTCGATTCCGCGTCCGCCGAGTTCGACGCCGTGCTCTTGGGCGACGAACACGTCCCCACGACGCAGGAGGTTTCGGACGTGTGGGTCACCTATCCAGGTTCGACCGAGCGAGCGAGCGCGGGCGAGCGCGAGGAGCGGGGGTACAACCTCGTCGAGTTCGAGGGGGACGGCGACGTGCGGATCTCCCGTCGAGGCCTCGAAACGCGGCCGTTCGTCTTCGTCGATCTGGAACTCGGCGAACACGAGGGCGTCGAACGCGTCCGCGACCGACTCCGTGAGCACGACCTCGAAGACGCGGTCGTCCACGTGTCGCTCGAGGGGGACGGCGAATCCGTCTCCCCGGCTAGCATCGAATCGTTCGCGACCGACGAGGGCGCCCTCGTGGCTCGAGTGAAAGACCGTCGGGAACTGGCCGATGAAGCGGTTGACGCCGACGTCTCCTTTGCGGACCCGGACGAGGCCGTCAGAGAGCGGCTCCGGGAGATCGAACTGAGCGATGCGGCCCGCGATCTCGACGAGACGATTCGGTCGGCCACGATCGCGGACTCGAACGTCGCAAGCGAGGTCGAGCGGCGTGTCGAGGAACTGCTCGCCGATCCGGACTCGTTCGGGGGGTCACAGGGGGAGGCAGCGTCCGATTCCGCGTCCGAGTCGGCCGCAGCTTCGACCTCGGACTCTCGACTCTCCGCCTCGGAGTCGGACTCCGATCATCCATCTGTCTCCGAGACAGACTCCGCGCCAGTCTCCTCCCCCGAAGCGGACGCGTCGCGCCCAGAATCCGACGACTCGTCGGACGGCCAATCCTCCATGGGTGAGTACCTGTGAAGTTCGAGCATGTCCACATTCGGAACTTCAAATCACACGCCGATACCGACCTCTCGCTCGGGCCGGGCGTCACCGTCATCCACGGTGTCAACGGCAGCGGGAAGTCGTCGCTGTTGGAGGCGTGTTTCTTCGCCCTCTACGGTGCATCGGCGATCGACGGCACGCTCGACGACGCGATCGCGAACGGCGAAGAGGAGATGTCGATCGTGCTCTCGTTCACGCACGGCGGCGCGGACTACCGCGTCGAGCGAGAGGTGAAGGTCAGGGGTGAAACGGCGCAAACGACGACCTGCGTGCTCGAAACCCCAAACGGCCCGATCGAACAGGTGACCGAGGTCGAGGCCCACATCGAGGAGCTCCTTCGGATGGACGCCGAGGCGTTCGTCAACTGCGCGTACGTCCGCCAGGGGGAAGTGAACAAACTCATCAACGCCTCGCCGAGCGAGCGCCAGGACATGATCGACGAGCTCCTCCAGCTCGGAAGGCTCGAAACCTACCGCGAACGCGCTAGCGACGCCCGCATCGGCGTCAAGCGCGTCCGCGATCGAAAGCGCGAGCTGCTCGCCGACCGCGAGGAGACGATCGAGGCGAAGGAGGCCAAGGAGCTCCACGAGACACTCAACACGCTGGAGTCGGAGCTGTCTTCGGTGACCGACGAGATCGAGACGAAAGAGCGCGGCTGTCTCGCCGCCGAGAAGACGCTCGAAACGGCCGAGGGGACGCTCACGGAGTACGAAGCCCGGCGCGAGGAGATCGACGACCTCCAGATGGATATCGAGGAGCTGACCGCGACGATAGCCGAGGCCGAGCGCGAGCGTGAGACCATCGACGACCGCGTTCGCTCGCGGCGCGAAACCGTTGAGTCGCTCGAATCCGATCTCGACGACCAGATCGCGGAGACGGACCTCGACGCGCCGGACCGAAACGCCGTCGCCGAACGCATCGAGGCGATCGACGACGAGATCGATTCGGTTCGTGAGCGGATCGAGGAGCGCCGGCTGGAGGCGAAAGACCACGCGAACGACGCCGAGAACGCCCGCGAGCGGGCCGAGGAACTCCGCGAGCAGAGCGGAGACAAACGGGAGACGGTGGATCGACTCGAAGCCGAAGTCGAGTCCGAACGCCAAACGCTCGACGAACGCGGCGAGCGCATCGGGGAACTGGACGAGCGGATCGAGACGCTTCGCGCCGCGATCGAGGACGCACCGGTCGAACGGGACGAACTCGACGCACACCACGAGTCCGTGCGCGAGGAGCGCTCCGAGCGACGCGAGCGAGTCGCCGAACTGCGAACCGAGTTGAAGAACGCCCGCGAGTCGGTTCGGGAGGCCGAGCGTCTGCTCGACGAAGGGAGGTGCCCCGAGTGCGGGCAGCCGACCGACGGCTCGCCGCACGTCGACGGCATCGAGAGCGACCGAGAGCGGGTCGCCGAACTCGAATCGGAGCTTGAGGCGGTCGAATCAGAAGTCGAAACGCTCGATGTGCGCGTCGAACGCGCCGACGAGTTACGCGAGACGGCGGCCGAACTGGACCGGCTAATCGAGAACCGTGACAACGTCCGGACGCTGATCGAACAGCGCCGCGAGACGGTGCGTGACACGGTCGAGCGGATCGAATCCCTTCGGTCCGAGGCCGAGGAGGCCGAGACGCGTGCCTCCGAGTTCGACGACCGGGCGGCGGAGTGCGAGGACGAAGCCACGGCGTCTCGCGAGGCGATCGGTGAACTGAACAGGGAGAAGGCACGACTCGACGACCGGAGAGACCGGCTCGAACGGATCGACGAGCATCTCGACGAGATCGCCGAGACCGAACGAGACATCGAGACGCTGCGCGAGCGCCGGGCGAACAAGGCCGAACTCAACGAGCAGCGCCGGGAGCGGCTGGCGGACAAACGCGACCGGCGCGAGAAACTCGAAGAGGAGTTCGACGAATCCGCTGTCGAGGCGGCCAGAGAGAACAAGCGGAAGGCAGAGGCGTACCTCTCCGAGTTCGAGCCGTATCTCGAGAAGAAGCGGGTCGAGCGCGACGAACTCCAGAACCGGATCGGGGGCGTCGAGAACGAACTCGACGAACTGTCGTCGCTCAAAACGCAACGCGAGGAGCTCGCGGCGACGGTCGACCGGCTGGAGTCGCTCTACGATGAGGCGATGCAGCTACAGGAGACCTACGGGACGCTCAGACGCGAGCTCAGACAGAGAAACGTCGATCGACTGGAGACGATGCTCAATGAGACGTTCGATCTCGTCTACCAGAACGATTCGTACGCCCGAATCGAACTCGACGGCGAGTACGAGCTGACGGTGTACCAGAAGGACGGGACGCCGCTCGATCCCGAACAGCTCTCGGGCGGCGAGCGGGCGCTGTTCAATCTCTCGCTTCGCTGTGCGATCTACCGACTCCTCTCGGAGGGGATCGAAGGCAGCGCGCCGACGCCGCCGCTCATCCTCGACGAGCCAACGGTGTTTCTCGACTCGGGACACGTCTCGAAACTCGTCGAACTGATCGAGTCGATGACCGAGCACGGCGTCGAACAGATTGTCGTCGTCAGCCACGACGAGGAGTTGGTCGGCGCTGCGGACGACCTCGTTGCGGTCCAGAAAGATCCGACGACGAATCGATCGAGCGTCGAACGATCGGCGACGGCCGAAACCCTACCGTAGGGCTTCGAGTCCCTCGCGTGCCAGTTCGGTCGTGGCGTATCCGCGTTCGCCGTAGTGTTCGGCCTCCCGAACGAGCCCGGCTGCTCGAAGCTCCGCGACGTGGCCGTGGAGATCGGACTCACAGAGGTCGTACCGGTCGAGGAGCTCGCGGACCGATAGCGGGCCGTCGTCGTCGAGTTCGACGAGCAATCCGAGGAGGCGTTCGGAGTGAACCGCCGTCAGGATCCGACGTTGTGGTTCCGGCACGCTTCGAGCGGCGACCGCCAGCGGTGCCTCGCCGGTCACGGTCAGCTCGTCGTTGGGAAGATAGCGCTCGGTACCGGTCTTGGGATCTCGGACGAGGCTCGATTCGCTCGATCGCTTTATCAACAGGTACTGCTCTCCGTCGTGTTCGATCGCTCTCATTTCGCGCCCTGATCGGTCGAGTCGCCCGTTCTGTCGCTGTCGGCGTTTTTTGATCCGCTATACCGACCGGCTTTGACGCCCCAGTAGTACCGGAGGGTGGCGAGTCCGGCGACGACCCCGACCAGCAACACCGGAACGCCGGTTCCGTAGTCGCCGCGGAAGTAGATCAGCATCGCACCGATAGACAGGGCCGCAAGCGCGACGTTGAAGAAGAGAACCGCCGCCCAGAACGCCCGAAAGAGCTCCTCCGGTACGTCGGCGCTCGCGCCGATCGATTCACCGAGGGTCGGCGAGGAATCCGGGATATCGGGCCCGAGACTGTCGGGGTCGAACTCTTTCGGCTCGTCTGGCCACGCATCCGATTCGTCCTCTTCAAGTGGAGTCACGGACGTATCGAGGGGCTTGGGGAGCAAAAATCACGCGGACGAATCGAGGTCGACGACGTGGTCCGAGAGCATCCACGCCAACGGGTTTTCGGCGTCGTAGAAGACCATCCCATCGACGGTCTCGTAGGATTCTATCATCCGGATCGCATCGGCTACCGTCGATGCATCGTTACGCCCGACGTTGCTCGGCCCCATTCCCGCGGTGTTCGTATCGCCCACGATGTGTCACCACCCAGCGGTACGATCTATCACGGTATAGTCGTCGACTCAATGTCGGGCGGTGACACGGCTTCCGAAGGCGGGCGTCGATTTATATACTCGCCCGCGGACCATCGGGTTTTTAGCGCCGAGGAACAAGGAGTGAACCCATGGAGCAGGGAACATTCGGGGACTTCGGCGGGTCGGGCGACGACGGTGGTGAGCGGCCGGCGGCGGAGGCTGCGGCGGTCGCGGGTGGCGACGACGACCACGCGCCCGTCATCGAGATCTCCGAGCGGGAGTTTCCCGACGCCGATGGTGTCGTCGAGTTCGCCGTCACGCAGGTTGATTACACCGTCGACGGCCGCGGCGACGACGAACACCCCGTCCTCCACATCTTCGGCCGGGTTCCCGCAGGCGACGGTAACGGCGGCGACCGGCAGATTCACGCCCGCGTGTACGGCTTTCGGCCATACTTTTACACCCCGCTCTCGGCGCTCGACCTCGCCGTCGACGCCGAAGACCCGCTCACGCAGGCCGACATCGTCGATTCGCGACTCGATCACGAGCGACTGACGGGGCTCGAAACGTACGGTGATCGGGCGGCGGCGGGTGTCGACATCGGCGATCGAGACGACGCGGAACTCGTCACCTACGAGTCGATCCGCGGGGAGGCGCTCGTGAAGGTGTTCGGCCAGACGCCGCGCGACGTCGGGCAGCTCCGGGATCGATTCGACCACTACGAGGCCGATATCCTCTTTCCGAACCGACTGCTCATCGACAAGGACATCACGAGCGGCGTGCGGCTGCCGGCTCGGCGACTCGACGACGGGAGTCTGAAGGTCCACCACACCGACGTCGAACCGGCCGACGTCGACGCCGAGAGCCGCGTTCACACCCTCGACATCGAGGTCGACGACCGCCATGGCTTCCCGGAGGACGGCGAGCAGACGATCATCTGTTTGACGGCGCACGATTCCTACCGGGACGAGTACGTGATCTGGCTCTACGAGGACGCTGACGGGTCGCCCGTCCCGGATTCGGTTCCCGGATACGACCCGATCGGCGAGGGCGAACTCTCTGTGGGCGTTCGAACATTCGATGACGAGGCCGCGATGCTCGTCGACTATCTCGACTACATCGACGCGACCGACCCGGACGTGCTGACGGGATGGAACTTCGACGACTTCGACGCGCCGTACCTCATCGATCGCATTGACCGGCTCTCCTCGCGACACGACCACCTCGATTCCGATCGGCTGTCGCGCATCGACGAGGTCTGGGACTCGGGATGGGGCGGGCCGAACATCAAGGGACGGGTCGTTTTCGACCTCCTCTACGCGTACCAGCGCACCCAGTTCTCCGAACTCGATTCGTACCGCCTCGACGCCGTCGGCGAGGAGGAGCTCGGCGTCGGCAAAGAGCGGTATCCGGGCGACATCGGCGACCTCTGGGGGGACGACCCAGAACAGCTGCTCGAGTACAACCTCCGCGACGTCGAACTGTGCGTCGAGTTGGATCGCAAGCAGAACATCATCCCCTTCTGGGAGGAGGTCGCGACGTTCGTCGGCTGCAAGCTCGAGGACGCGACGACGCCCGGTGACGCCGTCGATATGTACGTCCTCCACGAGATCCACGGGCAGTTCGCCCTCCCCTCGAAGGGTCAACAGGAGAGCGAGGAGTACGAGGGCGGCGCGGTGTTCGATCCGATCTCCGGGGTCAAGGAGATGGTCAGCGTGCTCGACCTGAAGAGCCTCTACCCGATGTGCATGGTCACGATTAACGCCTCCCCGGAGACGAAGGTCGACCCCGACGCCTACGACGGCGAGACGTATCGCGCGCCCAACGGGACGCACTTCCGGAAGGAACCGGACGGCATGATCCGAAAGATGGTCGACGAGCTGTTGGCCGAGCGAGAGCGGAAGAAGGGGCTGCGGAACGAACACGACCCCGGCTCCGACGCGTACGACACGTACGACCGCCAGCAAGCGGCCGTGAAGGTCATCATGAACTCCCTGTACGGCGTTCTTGGATGGGATCGGTTTCGCCTGTACGACAAGGAGATGGGCGCGGCCGTCACCGCGACCGGTCGCGAGGTCATCGAGTTCACCGAGCGGGCCGCGGACGAACTTGATAGGGAGGTGACGTATGGCGACACCGATTCCATCATGCTCGAGCTCGGCGGCGAGATCTCCAAAGCCGAGGCGATCGAGCAGTCCTTCGAGATCGAGTCGCACATCAACGACGCCTACGACGAGTTCGCCGCCGACCTCAACGCCGAGAGCCACCGGTTCCAGATCGAGTTCGAGAAGCTCTACCAGCGATTCTTCCAGGCGGGCAAGAAGAAGCGATACGCCGGCCACATCATCTGGAAGGAGGGCAAAGACGTCGACGACATCGACATCACCGGCTTCGAGTACAAGCGCTCGGACATCGCGCCGATCACGAAGGAGGTGCAAAAGCAGGTTCTCGAGATGATCGTCACCGGCGAGGATCCCGACGAGATCAAAACGTACGTCCACGAGGTCATAGAGCGGGTCGGGTCGGGTGACGTGAGCCTCGACGAGATCGGCATCCCCGGCGGGATCGGGAAAAAGCTCGAGAACTACGACACCGACACGGCGCAGGTCCGGGGGGCGAAGTACGCGAACCGGTTTCTCGGGACGAACTTCAGGCGGGGCTCGAAACCCAAGCGGCTCTATCTCAAGAACGTTCACTCGTCGTTCTTCCGCGAGCTGGAATCCGAGATGGAGCTTGACCCGTCGACCGATTCGCTCTACGGGGAGTTTCGACGGGAGGCCGAAAGCGGCGACGCGGTCATCTGCTTCGAGTTCGAGGACCAGGTTCCCGACGCCTTCGAGGTCGACTACGAGACGATGCTCGACAAGACCCTGAAGGGACCCATCGCCCGTATCCTCGAAGCGCTCGACATCTCGTGGGACGAGGTCGAAAGCGGTCAGGAGCAAACCGGACTCGAGAGCTTCATGTGAGGCCGCGCCGCTCCGATTCGTTCCACTCGATCGACACGTGATAGCTTCCGACGCGAAAAATATTTTGTGAATCAAAAAGGCAAATCACGTGTAACTCGAAACTATTATGCACTTCACGACACCATATTGGGGTAGACGATCCTATGGCCACGTTAGAAATCAAAAACCTGCACGCATCGGTCGCTGAAGAGGGCGGTGAGGAGATCCTCCACGGTGTTAACCTCGAGGTCAACTCCGGGGAAATACACGCCCTAATGGGGCCGAACGGCTCCGGAAAGTCCACGACGGCAAAGATCATTGCCGGTCACCCCGCCTACGAGGTAACCGACGGCGAGGTGCTCCTCCACATCGAGGAAGACGAGTTCGAGGGCGTCGACATCGACGACGACCAGCTCACCTGGAATCTGCTGGAGCTCGAACCCAACGAGCGCGCCGCGCTCGGCATCTTCCTCGGCTTCCAGTACCCCGCCGAGATCGAGGGCGTCACGATGGTGAACTTCCTCCGGACGGCGCTCAACGCCAAACTGGAGGAGCGCGAGGAGCTCTTCGAGGGCGAGGACGGCGACGACGAAGTCGAGGAGGCCGGCTACGACACCTCACCGATGGAGGGCAACGTAGACGACGGCGAGGTCGGCGTCGCGGAGTTCCAGGGGATCCTTCAGGAGAAGATGGAGATCCTCGACATGGACGAGAAGTTCGCCCACCGCTATCTCAACGCCGGCTTCTCCGGCGGCGAAAAGAAACAGAACGAGGTCCTCCAAGCGGCGATTCTCGAACCCTCGATCGCGGTGCTCGACGAGATCGACTCCGGGCTGGACATCGACCGACTGCAGGACGTCTCCGACGGGATCAACGCCCTTCGCGACGAACAGGGCACCGGGATCCTCCAGATCACCCACTATCAGCGAGTCCTCGACTACGTCGAACCCGACCACGTCCACGTGATGCTCGACGGCAAGATCGCCAAAAGCGGCGACGCGAGCCTCGCCGAAGAGCTCGAGGACAAGGGCTACGACTGGGTCCGCGAGGAAGTGTACGAAACCGCGTAACCGCTCACCGTTACGCACAACCCTATAAACACACAGACGTAATTACAACCAATGAGTTCCGAAGAACACCTACAAGAAACCGACACCGAGGCCCGATTCGAGTTCAAGAAAAAGGAGTCCTCCGCGTTCAAGACCGAGAAGGGTCTCACCGAGGAGACAATCCGCGTCATCTCCGAGGACAAAGACGAACCGGAGTGGATGCTGGAGCGCCGCCTTCGCGCGCTCGAACAGTTCCAACAGATGCCGATGCCGACCGACTGGCCCGGTCAGCCGGATCTCTCAGAGGTCGATGTCGACGAGATCGTCCCATACATTCGACCCGACATCGAGACCCGCGGCGGTGCGGAGAGCTGGGAGGACCTCCCTGAGGAGATCAAGGACACCTTCGACAAGCTCGGCATCCCGGAGGCGGAGAAGAACGCGCTCTCGGGCGTCGGCGCGCAGTACGAGTCCGAGATCGTCTACCAGAACATGCAAGAACAGTGGGAGGAGAAGGGCGTCATCTTCTGTGACATGGACAAGGCCGTCCAAGAGCACGAAGAGCTCGTCCGCGAGTACTTCATGACGAAGTGCGTTCCCCCATCCGACAACAAGTTCGCCGCGCTGCACGGAGCGATCTGGTCGGGCGGCTCGTTCGTCTACGTCCCTGAGGACACGACGGTCGACATGCCGGTCCAGGCGTACTTCCGGATGAACTCCGAGGGGATGGGCCAGTTCGAACACACGCTCATCATCGCCGAGGAGAACTCCGAGATGCACTACATCGAGGGCTGTTCGGCTCCAAAATACTCGGCGTTCAACCTCCACTCCGGCGGCGTCGAGGTGTTCGTCAAGGAGGGTGCCCACGTCCAGTACTCGACGGTGCAGAACTGGTCGAAAAACACCTACAACCTGAACACCAAACGCGCGATCGCCGAGAAGGACGCGACGATGGAGTGGATCTCCGGGTCGATGGGGTCGAAAGCGACTATGCTGTACCCATCGACGATTTTGAAGGGCCCCGGTGCGACGGACAACCACATCACCATCGCCTTCGCGGGCGAGGGCCAAAACATCGACACTGGTGCGAAGGTGTATCACAACGCGCCGAACACGAAATCGACGATCGAGTCTAAGTCCATCTCGAAGGACGGGGGTCGCACCAACTACCGCGGACTCGTCCACATCGCAGACGGTGCCGAGAACTCCTCGACGGCCGTCGAGTGCGACGCGCTGATGTTCGACAACGAGTCGACCTCCGACACGATGCCGTACATGGAGATTGAGGAGTCGAAGGTCGACGTCGCCCACGAGGCGACCGTCGGCAAGATCGGCGACGAGGACATCTTCTACCTCCAGTCGCGCGGACTGGACGACGACGACGCAAAGCAGATGATCGTCGCCGGCTTCATCGAGCCGATCACGGAGGAACTGCCGATCGAGTACGCGGTCGAACTGAACCGACTCATCGAGCTCGAAATGGAGGGCTCGCTCGGATAACATGAGCACGCAGGTACACGCATCCATCGACGAGGCGACGGTCAAACAGATCTCCGAGCAACTCGACGAGCCGGAGTGGCTCCTCGAAACGCGTCTCGACGCGCTCTCTGCGCTCGACGACCTCGGCTTCCCGGACGTCATCCAGACGCCCAGCCAGAAGTGGACGAACCTCGACGCGCTCGACTTCGAGCGCCTCGTCGATCCGCTCGAAGCGGCCGAAGAGAAGGATCAGGTTGGTCCCGAGGGTATCGAGGTCCTCCCGTTCGCCGAGGCGCTCGACACCCACGGCGAGCTGATCGAGGAGCACTTCGGGAGCGTCGTCGATCCGCAGACGAACTACCTGACGGCGCTCTCGACGGCGCTGTTTACCACCGGTACGGTCGTCCACGTCCCCGAGGGTGTCGACGCCGAGGACGTGACGATCCGGACGACGATGAACTCCCGGTCGCTGTTCAACTACACGCTCGTCGTCGCCGAGGAATCCTCGTCGGTGACGATCCTCGAACGACAGGAGTCCGGTAGCTCCGTCGATGGCAATCGCTACTACAGCGGAATCACCGAGATCGCTGCCGCCGAGAACAGCTACGTCCAGTTCGGGAACCTTCAGGACCTCGACGAGACGACGTACGTCTACTCGCTCCGGGAGGCCGATATCGACACCTACGCGACGGCCAACTGGATCGAGTGCAATGTCGGTTCGCATCTCACGAAGTCCTCCGTCGAGAGCCACCTAAACGGCGACTCCTCGGAGTCGAAGATCACGGGGGCGTTCTACGGCCACGATGATCAACACTTCGACATCGACGCCCGCGTGTGGCACAACGCCGAGCACACCACGGCCGACCTCGTCACCCGCGGCGTCATCGACGACGAAGCTCGCTCCGTCTACGAGGGCGTTCAGCACGTCGGTCGGGACGCGTGGGACACCAGCTCCTACCAGCGTGAGAACACGCTTATGCTCTCCGACGAGAGCGAGGCCGACGCGTCGCCAAAGCTCATCATCAACAACCACGACACCGAGGCGTCCCACAGCGCAACAGTCGGCCAGGTCTCCGAGACCGACATGTTCTACATGATCTCCCGCGGCCTCAACGAGCGGATCGCGAGAAACATGCTTGTCGAGGGGTTCTACGTGCCGATACTCGAGGAGATCGAGGTCGATGAACTCCGAGAGGACCTGCAGGGACGCATCCAGGATCGACTCCAAGCGCGCGAGTAACGGGACTCAGATCGAACGACCACGCCTTTTTCGGGCCGATGCCGACGGGTACGCTTATACCCGTGGCTCCCCGAAGCATCGGTATGGCTGTTCCGGAGGGACTTCCGACGTGAGCCTCACCCATCCGGTCGCGTCGGATCACCAACTCGCGCGACTCCTCCAGATCGGGATGGTGCTCGAGGAGGTCGTCGAGGCCCGTGCGAACAAACATCACGAGACGCTCGGCGACGATGAGCTCGATCCGGAGACCGTCGCGTTGCTCGAGGGCGCTGCTACCGAATCCGCCGAGCACCGACGGCGGCTCGAATCGCTCGTCGACGAACTCGACGTCGAGCCGGTCGCCTACGAGGAGATCGAGATGCTCGTCGCGGCCCGCTACGAGTCCGACACCGACTTCGATGGCGTGCTGTACGATCAGCTCTGCAACGAGGAGACGGCGTACAAGTTCTACGACGACCTGATCACGGCCATCGAAGGCTCCGAGGTCGAATTTACGATCGAGCGCGAACGATTGCTGAACGTCCTTCGGGAGATTCGCGAAGATGAACGAGAAGGGGTTGAAGAAGTGACCGAACTCATGGAGCGACGAGAATGAACACGCAGGCACAGTATCTCAAGACGATATATCTCGTTCAACAGCAGGAGGACGGCCCGGCCTCCACCGGATCGATCGCCGACAACCTCGGCATCAGTCCGGCGAGTGCAAACGAGATGATCGGTAAGCTCGAAGATCGGGAGCTCGCCGAGCACGAGAAGTACAAGGGCGTCTCGCTGACCGACGAGGGGATCGCCCAAGCGCGCGACGCGCTCCAGACGTACTGCATCATCGAGCGGTTCCTCTGGGAGGTCCTCGAGGTCGAGGAGTTCCAGACCGAGGCCCGCCAACTCGAGAGCGTGATCGACGAGACGGTCGCCGAACGACTCGACACCATCATCGACCGGCACGATTGCTGTCCCGACTGTTTCGACGCCCAGACGGACGCCTGCGGGCTGTTGGAACTCGAACTCCCCTCCGAACCCGCCGACTGAACGGCGACAAAGAGTAAGCCTATTGTGCCGGTGGGGTGTAGCGACGATTGCAGTCCCGTGGTGTAGTGGCCAATCATAGCGGCCTTTGGAGCCGTTGACGGCGGTTCGAATCCGCCCGGGACTATTCTGCTGCGAACATATTCGTGAGCAGCAGATATCCTCGGCGGTTCGAGCCCAGAGGACGAGAGGATTCGAGTCCCCGCGGTTCGAATCCGCCCGGGACTATTTTGCCGCGAGCAACTCCGCGAGCGGCAAATACGCCCAGCGGATTCGAAGCAGGGAGCGAAACGGAGTGGAGCGACCGTGGTTCGAATCCACCCGCGCTTCTAAGACATTGAGACTCCCCGGCTCAGTTATCCCGCAGCGCGGCCTCGCGCTCGGTCGCTTCGAGCGTCTCGGCCTCGACGTCGGTCGCGACGACGGCCGGTTTGTACGCGCCGCCGTCGAAGAGGTCGTGTTCGCTGACGCTCGATTCGACGAAGCGGCTGAACGCCCGCCGTTCCGGCGGGAGTTCGCCGTAGATGATCTCCTCCCCGACCAGATCGTACACCGGGATCCGCGGCGTGAGGAGCGTGTTCTCGCCGACGATGCTCCCCTCGCCGACGACGAATCCGGAGGTGACCCGACAGCCGGCACCCAGCGAGACGCCGTCCTCGACGACGACGGGCGCGGCCTCGACCGGTTCGAGGACGCCACCGATGAGCGTGTTCGCGCCCAGTTTGACGTTGTCGCCGATTTGTGCGGCCGAGCCGACGGTATCACACGAATCGACCAGCGTGCCGTCGCCGACGTGCGCGCCGATGTTGACGAACGCGGGGCTCATCAGGATGGCGTCGCCGCCGACGTACGCCCCGCGGCGGACGACGGTCCCGTTCGGCGTGTTTCGAGTGCCGCGCTCGGGGAGGTCCGCGGTGTCTCGGAGCGGGAGAACGTCGTGATATTCGACGCCGCCGTGGACGTGCGTCTCGATGTTTCTGAGTCCGAAGTTCAACAAGATCCCCTGCTTGACCCAGCCGTTCGCGACCCACTCGCCATCGCGTTTCTCGGCGGCGCGGATCTCCCCGGCCTCGAGCGCGTCGAGAAACTCGTCGAGGAGGTCGAGTTCGTCGGTCCCAATCTCGGCGGCGCTCAGGCCGTCGTCGTAGCGTCGCTGCAGCCGTTCGATGTCGTCGCGGAGTACGCTCATTGTATTCGCGGACGGAAACGAGCGACTTGTCTCTGTTGGAATCGTTGCCCTACTCGGAATCGTCGGACCGCGACCGAGCCCGCTCGAGCGCCTCGTAGTACGTCGACGCGTCGGCCTCGTAGATAAACTGCGCCAGCTCCTCGTGACCCAGATCCTGCGCCGCGAATCCCGCGCCCATGTGGTTGTGTTCGTGGTCGAGCAGATCGGCGTTGAGCACGTCTCGGAGCTGTTCGACGACCGCGTCGGTGATCGGGACGCGACTCATCCGATATACCTCAGGTCCTCCTCGGTCGGGGTCGGACCCTGCTCCATCTGCCGGATCCGCTTGACGACCTCCTCCATCTCCTCGGCGCGTTCGGAGAGCGAGTCGTAGCCGATTTCGAACGGAACGGCCGATTCGAGCACTTCCAGCACGACTCGGGCGCTCTTCGGATCGACGAGATAGCCGCTCGTTTCGCCCATAAGGCAGGCGGCCTCGAAGCCGCGTCGCTCGCCGAGTCCGAGCAGGAGTCCGGAGACGCCGACGATCCCGCCCGCTGGCTCGTTCTCGCGAAACTCGACGTCGACGGCTTCGAGCTCCTCGATGAGTTCGTCTGTGGTCGCCGCGCCGACCACGTCGGGTTCGTCGACCAACTCACCCGTCGGGACGCCGCCGAGCGCGTAGATGCGCTCGACGTCGAACGCGGCCGCGACATCGAGAACCGCCTCGGTGAGCCGGTAGTGGCCCGGCCCGTCGCCCGCTTGATGATCGCCGGTCAACACGAGCAGATCCCGCTCGGCGTCCCGGATCGCGTACACCTCGGCGCAGGCGAGTCGCGTTCGCCCGTCCTCGATCGTGACCTGTGGCGGGAAGTGCTCGGAGTGGATTCGCCGAACCAACTCGGCGTCGAACTCCTCGAGTAAGTGCTCCGCGGCGAGCTTTCCGACGTGGCCGACGCCGGGCAATCCCTCTATCAGTACGGGGGCATCCAACTCGGGATCGGCTGGTCGGTCGATATCGAACTCGTCCATAGCGTCCACTGGGCAGCCACCGACATAAGAACACGGCGATACACGCCCCCGAATCCCGATCCGCGACCGCCTACGCGCGGCGCCGACGCGCTCGCCGCCGGTACTCGCCGTAGGGATCGTTCGGGTTGAACCGGGCCGGCGCGCTGTTCGTCGCGGTCGCACCACACTCCGGACACCGGTCCGAGAGCGTGTACACCGGACGCTCGTGTTCGTCTCGCCACGCCGAACAGACGCGGATATCGGATCTGACCATCCGTCTACTCCTCGTCGGTTCGTCGTTCGCGGTGGAACTCGGCGGAGCCCCCCGTGGCCCCGATCGCCTCGCGAGCGCGTCCGGCGCTCGCTTCGAGCTCGTCCTCTGCGGTCTTGTAGTTCGGTGCCTGCACGCGGATTCGATACTCGGGTGCGCCGACGTACGTCACTTCGAGATCGATCTCCTCCGGAATCTCGCCGTTGCCTTCGGCGGCCTCCAACGCCTCGCGGACATCCTCGACACCGTCGCTGTCGGGCGATCGAAGATCGACGTAGCCCGTCACCGTCACGTACGGGACGGAGACGTTCTCGCGTGCCGTCTCGACGATCGCGTCGATCTCGTCATCGTCGAGATCGGTTCCATCCAGCGCTTCGGGACCGTGAATGGCCGCCTGTTCGAATCCGGCGTACAGCGATCCGTGGCTGTCGATCAGTTCGTTGGCGATGCGGCGGAAATCGTCGTCGTCGATCCCCTCGCTGAAGGCGATCTCCATCCACTTGTCGGCTTTCTGTTCGTTCTTCCAGTCTTGGATCTTGTCGGATCGCTGGTGATCATTGACGTCCTTGATCGACAGGTCGACCTGCTGTGCGCTTTCGTCGACCTCGATCACCTTACAGACGACCATCTGGTCGACGTTCACGTGATCGCGAACGTTCTTGATCCAGCCGGAAGCGACCTCACTGACGTGGACCAGCCCGCGTTTGTTCTCGTACTCCTCTAGATCGACGAAGACGCCGAAGTCCTCGATCTCGTCGACGCGTCCGACGACGAGTTCACCGGGGGTGGGCCAGCCGCTGTATTTCATACGATGAACTATCCATCTGACGAGAATAAAAGCACCGTTGTCGCCCGCCGGTCGATCCTTACCGTGCTTCGACGACTTCGACGACGTCGCCGTGAAGCATCGCCTCGCCGCCGGTCGGGGTTGCGAGCGTCGAGCCACAGACGGCGCAGTTGACGGTGCTCGCCGCTTTCCCGAACAGCACTTGTTCGTTCTCGCAGTCGTCACAGCGGACGCGGATGAATGCTCCCGCCATGATTACTCCTGGAAGATGAGTCGACCGGCGCGCCATCCCTGTCGAAGGTGGGCCTTGCCGCACTCGCTGCAGCGGTACTTCAGATCCGTCTTCTTCGTCGGCTTGTCTCCGCCAGGCACCTTCGAGAAGCGCCCCGCGTTACCGATGACTGCCTTGCCGCGTCGGGTCCGGCGAGCGTCCCATTTCGTCCCCGAGGAGCGCCCGGATCGAACCTTTTCGACCTCGTGTTGGTGATGGGTATGACAGTGCGGGCAGTACGTGTTAAACCGGCGTGGCATTTCCATAGGTACCGATCGGTAGTGGACGGTGGGTTAAAACGGGTTTGGTTTTTATCGCCGACGGCGTTCACGTGCCGGTGCGAAGCGCTTAACCCACGTTCGTCCGAACCCGGCGGTATGAAGAAGTTCATCATCCACGGCGATCCGGGAATCCGGAAAGGTGCTGTCATCGAGCACGACGGCGAGGAGTACGTCTGCTTCGGCATCTCGCGACAGGGTGAGTGGCACGGCCCCGAGGAGGTCCAGTTGTGGTGTACGGTCGGCGCGGCCGACGAGCGCGAGGACTTCGAGCAGCGAAATTACATTCCGATGCGCCTCGACACCGAGGCTGTCGACGCCGAGACGATCACCGTCAAGCAGGCCAAAGGCGACCCCGCAGCGGTCTGAATCCGAATCGCGGGACGCGCTACGTCTCGTTCGACGCGTCAACCGTCGGCCCCTGCCCTTCCCCGTCCGCCGTCTCACTCTCGTCGTCGGGCGTGATCGATTCGCCGTTATCCCCGCTCGCGCCGCCGTTCGCTTCGGTTTTCGGGATTATCACCTGAAGGGTCCCGTTCTGGGTGAGCGTCGCCTCGGCGTGGTCCGCGTCGACGGCCGCATCCGGCGGGAAGGTGACGGCCCCATCGAGAGAGAGCCCCCGACCGGGAAAGACCAGCTCGTATCCGTCGTGAAACGCTCTGAAGCGGTCGATGTGTACGATCAGCGTATTGTCTTCGAATCTGACGGCGATGTCCGTCACTTCCGCGCCCGGCGCGTCGAAGACGGCGAGGTAGGCGTCGTCGTTCTCGAGCAGATCGGCGGACAGCGACCGATGCTCTTGGAGGCTGCTTATTACGCGGCCGACACCGTCGAGGACGGTTCGACTCAGCGATGCCCCCACCTCACGGATCATACCTGTCGCTCCTCCAGTCCGTCGCTCTCCCCGCAGTACGGGCAGGCGAACGATTCGACACCGGTCCCGTCGGGCATCGAGTATCGGTAGTGTAGTTCCATCATGTCGAGATCGCACGCGTCACGCGTACAGACGACTTCGAGCGTTTTCGGCATGCGTCCCCCTACGGGCGAGACGCTAATCAATTCCCCGGCGATGTTCGGGTAGCGCCAGACCCGACGGTCCCCGACTGAGACGAAATCTATATTAAATGACCGCCGAAAGCGTCTGGCATGGTCGAACTACTCGAACTGGCTTGGGGTATCGGATTCGGACTGTTCATCGGTGCGTTCTTCGGATTCGTCCTAGCCCGCGGTGACATCCTCTTTGCCGGCGTCGGGGCCGTCGTCCTCGCCGCCGCCACAGTGATCTACGCGTTCACGCTCGGTCGATCGAGCGACCTCGGCAGCACCCGCCCGAACGCGCACTGATCGGCGAGTTCCACCGACAGCCGTCCTTTCCTCGGACGATATCTCCTCTCGCGCAGACGATCGCATCCGTTTTATCCGTCGATACCCTGGCTTCGCGCATGAAAGATCCGGCGGCTCTCGACGTCACGATCGTCGACGGCTACGTCGACGAGCCGGCGCACTTCGGCGTTCCGCCGTATATCTCGACGTACCCGCGCTTTGCGGCCGGCGCAGCCGTCGACGCCGGCGTTCCCGCCGACTCGATCACCTACCACACCATCGACGGCCTCCGCGAGGACCGATCGAAGTGGCGCGACGTGGCCGATGCCGACCTGTTCGTGTACGTCGGCGGGATGACCGTCCCCGGCAAATACGTCGGGGGCACGCCCGCCGAACCCGACGAGGTCAAAGAGCTCGCGTGGGCGGCCGAGGGGACGAGCGTGATGGGCGGGCCGGTCCGGTTCGGCGTCGGCGAGGCCAACGAGGGTGCGACCGAGACGAAGCGCCAGAACCTCGATTACGACTTCCTCGCTATGGCCGACGTCGAGGCTGCGGTCTACGACCTCGTTCACGGCGGGCTGGAGGGGTTCGAGGACCGCTATCGGGACAACGCCGAACTGGACCGATGGGCCTCGAAGGGTGCGTTCGTCATCGAACAGCACCCCGACCACCCGGACTACCTCATCTGCGAGCTCGAGACCTCGCGGGGCTGTCCGTACCGCTGCTCGTTCTGCACCGAGCCGATGTACGGCGATCCGAGCTTCCGGGCCCCCGACTCGGTCGTCGGCGAGGTCGACCGACTCTCCGATCACGGCGCGAGACACTTTCGGCTGGGCCGACAGGCCGACATCCTCGCCTACGGTGGGAACGGGGAGGCGCCGAACCCCGACGCGCTCGACGCGCTCTACGGCGGCATTCGCGAGGCGGTGCCGGATCTCGGGACGCTCCATCTCGACAACATGAATCCCGTCACGATCACGGAGTACCCCGAACTGTCCCGCGAGGGGATCCGCATCATCGCCGAGCATAACACGCCCGGCGACACCGCCGCGTTCGGGCTGGAATCGGCCGACCCCGTCGTTCAAGAGCAGAACAACCTGCTCGTGACTGCCGAGGAGTGTCTCGAAGCCGTCCGGGTCGTCAATGAGGAGGGTGGTTGGCGCCCCGACGAGGCGGCCGACGGTGAGCGCGCGTACGGTCCCTCCCTCGATCCGAACGCCGACCGACTGCCGAAGCTGTTGCCGGGAATCAACCTCGTCCACGGGCTCGCGGGCGAGCGAACGGAGACGTTCGAGCACAACAAGCGGTTCCTCCGAAATGTCTACGAGGAGGGACTGATGGTCCGTCGGATCAACATCCGACAGGTGATGTCCTTCGAGGGCACCGAGATGGCCGAAACGGGCGCGGAGATCGCTCGCGATCACAAGAAGCTGTTCAAGCGATACAAACGCGAGGTCCGAGAGGAGATCGACAATCCGATGTTACAACGGGTCGCGCCGCCGGGCACCGTCCTCCCGAACGTCTACCTCGAGTATCACCAAGACGGCAAGACGTTCGGCCGCCAACTCGGCACCTACGCGCTGTTGGTCGGCCTCCCCGGCGAGCGTGAACTCGGCCGGACGGTCGACGTGGCGGTCACCGACCACGGGTTCCGGTCGGTCTCGGGAGTCCCGTACCCCCTAGACGTCAACGCCGCCTCGATGGACGAGCTCCGGATGCTCCCCGGCGTCGGCAAACAGCGCGCCGGCAACATCGTCGTGGGCCGCCCCTACGACCGAGCCGACGAGGCGGCCGACGATCTCGAGCTCTCGCGGTTCTGCACGGCCTCCGTCGTCGAAGGCGCGGACTGAAGCCGAACCGACGATCGGCGCGATCCCCGCGCAGTATATAAACTCCTCCGCGAACCGGGTGGCTTTTTATAAACGGGCCGCGCGGCCCCTGCCGTTGAAAAAACGATCGGCGATCCCTCGGGGCGTCACGGACTGCCCCGACGGGCTCACCGGCTCCCGCGCTTGTTGGTGTTCACCCCGAGTACCCGATTGATCACGCACTGCTGTGTGTATCCGGTGATGAGCAGGACCGCCCCGATCACCGCGAGGACGATCGCCGTCAGCGCCTGCGGCGCGGGGCCGACGGCGACGGGTATCGCCCCGGCGTAGCCGGCGACCCCCACGACGACGAGGATCGCCCCGATCACGAACCGTCCGATTCTATCGTATCCACCGACGTTCTTTTCCATTGGTCTCCCTCCGGAGGAGGTTAGTTCTCCACCGATATAATCCCACGGCTCAGCCGTACAGCCGTTTATATCTCGCCCGGGGTCCCAGGCGGTCCGAAGCAATCGATCAATAAACGCTTGCAGCGGTAACTGGATATATACTCTGTGGGGATCACAACTGGATATATAAATAACCGGGTGACGATGGTCGTCGGGTATATAAATTCGCGATCGGGACGACGGGCCAATATTTCCGTACTCCACCGACGCGCTCGCGACGGGGTCCCGCGAGATTCAAGTTCTAGGGGTCGGTACGCACGATCAGTGGCAGTTTCGTTCGATCTCTTCGACACGCTCGTCTCGGTCGACACGCCCGAGGATCCCGCGGCGGCGGTCGCCGCTGAGCTTCGCGATCGCGGCGTCTCGGTCCCGTCGGACTTCGGCGACGCCTACCGGGAGGTCCACATCGACGCGCCGGCAGGCGCGGAGGTCCCGCTCCCGGCTCACGTCGCCGCGGCGCTCTCGTCTCGGGGCGTCGACGCCCCGAACAACGCTCCTCGACGGGCAGTCGTCGCCGCCTTCGACCCCGAGGTCGAGCGACGCCGGGACGCGCTCACGGCCATCGACGCCGCGGCCGAACGCGGCCCAGTCGCCCTATGTTCGAACTGCAGCGTTCCCGAACTCGTCGGCCGGACGCTCTATCGCGGGGGGCTCCGCGGCTCCTTCGACGCGATCGTCACGAGCGTCGGCTGCGGCTGGCGAAAACCGGATGCCAGGATGTTCGAACACGTCGGTGCGCAACTCGATGTCGAGCCGGATTCGATCGTCCACGTCGGCGACGACCCCGAAACCGACGGCGGTATCGAGGCCGTGGGCGGCGAGTTCGTGAACGTCGCCGAGACGCCGCTTTCGGACCTCCCGGCCGCGCTGGAGTCCGTTCCGTGATTGATCCCGGACTCGCGCTCGTCGTCGCAGTCGGGTTCGCCGCCGGCCTCGAAACAGCCGTCGGCGAGCCGCCGGTCCGCGCGCATCCGGTCGCGCTCCTCGGGCGCGCGATCGCGTGGCTGGAGCCGAAGCGCTTCGGCGCCCCCAAACTGAGCGGTACGGTGTACGCGCTTGCCGTCCCGATCGGCTGTGCGCTCGTCACCTACGGGATCGTGCGGCTCGCCGAGACGGCTGTACTCCCGCTTGCGGGCGCGCTCCTCGCGGGGTTCGTCCTGTGGATCTCCTCGAGCGTGCGGATGCTCCTCGGGAGCGCCCGACGCGTCGTCGAACTGAGCGACGAGGACGTCGACGCCGCCCGGGACGCGCTTCTCGCGCTCGCGGGTCGCAACGCAGACGAACTCACGCCGGAGCTCCTACGGAGCGCCGCCGTCGAGAGTCTCGCGGAGAACTTCTCTGATGGCCACCTCGCGCCGCTCTCGGCGTTCGTCGCCCTCTCGTTCGTCTCGATTCCCGCGGCGGCCGCCGGCGCGGCGTTCGTCAAGGGGGCGAACACCATGGACTCGATGCTCGGCTACCCCGGAGCGTTTGGGTGGGCGAGCGCGCGCCTCGACGATCTGGTCATGTTCGTCCCGTCCCGGCTCTCGGCGCTGTTCGTCGGCCTCGCCGCGGGCGATCCGGACGCTCCGCTTCGGGCGCGCCGGTACGCGCACAACACACCTTCCCCGAACGCCGGGTGGCCGATGGGCGCGCTCGCGGCCGGGCTGAACGTTCGGCTCGAAAAGCCCGGCGTGTACGTCCTCAACGATGTTTCGAGCTATCCGACGATCGCCGACGGGCGCGACGCGCTCTTGGCGATCCGTCGAGCCGCCATCGCCGCGTACGGCTGCGCCCTCCTCGTCGGGGTGATGCGATGGCTCTGAGCTCGATCGTCGGCGGGGTGCGAGGCGGCATCGCGTTCCTCACGAGACTCCCGGTCGAGACCGGGGAGGCCGACTGGGACCGGTTCCGATCGTTCCCGGCCGCGTTCCCGATCATCGCATACCTCGTCGGCGCGATCGCGTCACTGCCGTTCTTGTTCGGATTTTCCGCCCCAACGGCTTCGTTCGGCTATCTCCTCGTTCTCGTCGTTCTCGTCGGCATCCCCCACCTCGACGGCGTCGCTGACCTGGGCGATGCGATGGCCGCACACGGCGAGGACGCGACGAGGCGCGCATTGAAAGACACCGACACGGGCGTCGGCGCGATCGTCGCAGTCGTCGTCGTCGCGGGCGGGCTCGTTCTCGCCGGACTCGCGCTCGCGACCCTCCCGCCGCTCGCCGCCGTCGGCCTCGTAGTCGCCGCGGAGGCCGGCGCGAAACTCGGGATGGCGACCGTCGCCTGCCTCGGAACCGCGGCGCACGAGGGGCTCGGCTCGGCGTTCACCGAGCGCGCGGACTCGGGGGTGCTCTTGGGGCCGATCGTCGCCACGCTCCCGGCCGCGCTTTTTGCGCCGTTGCCCGCCGGTCTCGCCGCCGTCGCAGTCGGGCCGCTCGTCGCCATTCTCTCGATCCGGTGGGCGAACCGATCGCTCGGCGGCGTCAACGGCGACGTCTTCGGCGCGACGAACGAACTCGGTCGCGTCCTCGCGCTGCACGTGGGGGTGATCGCGTGGACGCTCTGGTGATGTGCGGCGGCGCGGGGACGCGCCTCGACCGCGGCGAGAAGCCGCTCTTCGAGGTCGGCGGCGCACCGATGATCGACCGCGTGCTCCGCGCGGTCGAAACGAGCCGGATCGACACTGCCCACGCCGTCACGTCACCGTTGACGCCCGAAACGATCCGGCGGCTGGACGGCCGGGTCCCGATCATCGAGACGGACGGTGACGGCTACGTCACGGATCTCACCGCGGCGCTCGACCGCGTCGACCGGCCGGTGTTGACGGTCGTTTCGGACCTGCCGCTCGTGACCGCCGAACTGATCGACCGAACGATCGACGCGTACGCGGACGGCGCGCTGACCGTCTGCGTTCCGACCGAACTCAAACGCCGACTCGGCGTCGGCGTCGATACGACGCGCGCACACGGCGGTCGCGAGCTCTCGCCGAGCGGGCTGAACGTTGTCGGCGAGGACGACGCGGAGACGATCCGCGTGAGCTACGACGCCCGCCTCGCGATCAACGTCAACCGGCCCTCGGACGCCGCGGTCGCCGACGAGTTCGCTCGAATACTCGACGGGGAGGCGATGGCGGATGGATCCTGACAGCGTCGACGGGGCGGGACGCGTTCCGCACGGATCGAGCGACGATCCTGACGTCCTCGACCTGAGCGCGAACATCAATCCGCGCGTGCCCGGCGGAACGCGACGGGCCTATCGTGCGGCGTTCGAGGACGCCCGCTCGTACCCGAACGACGCCTATCCGGCGTTCCGGGCCGCCGCCGCCGATTACGTCGGTTGCGACCCGGAGCAAATCGTTCCGACCGCCGGCGGGCTGGCGGCGATCCGCCTCACGATCGGGGTGACGGTTTCGCCCGGCGATCGCGTCCTCGTGCCCGCGCCCTCCTTCGGGGAGTACGTCCGAGAGGTGGAGTTGGCGGGCGGCGAGGCGGTCGTCGTCCCTCACGGCGAGCTCCTCGATCGCGATCCCGCCGAGTACGCGATGGCGATCGTCTGCACGCCGAACAATCCGACCGGCGAGTGCTACCCGACCGCGGCCCTCCGGGCGTTCGCCGATCGCTGTGAGGCGGCCGAAACGACGCTTTTGGCCGACGAGGCGTTCTTGGGGTTCACCGATCGGCCCTCGTTGGCCGGCCGCCCGGGCGTCGTCGTCGCCCGCTCGCTCACGAAACTGTTCGGCTTGCCGGGCCTTCGGGCCGGGTTCGTGGTCGCGGACGGCGTCGTCGGCGACCGCCTCCGGACGGCCCGGCCGGCGTGGTCGCTTGGCGGCCCCGCCGCCGCGGTGGGCGCACATGCGATGCGGGATTCGGCGTTCGTCGAAGAAACTCGACGGCGCGTCGAGCGCGAGCGGGCGTTCCTCCGGTCGGGGCTCGACACCCGCGGATTCGACGCGTTGCCCTCCGACGCACCGTTCGTCCTTTGCGACGTCGGCGAGTCCCCAGCCGACCTGCTCGCCTCGTGTCGGGAACGAGGCGTCGTCCTCCGCGACGCGACGACGTTCCGGGGCCTCGACAGCCACGTTCGAATCGCGGTTCGGGATCGCGACGCGACCGAGCGGCTGTTCGCCGTCCTCGACGAGGTGCGCTGATGTTCGCCTACGAGCGGACTGACGATCGACTGACGCTCCGCCGCCCCGACACGCGATGGCTCTCGAACGGCTTCGACGGCGGCTACGCCACCGCCGCTGCCGCCCACAACCTGACCGTCGAGGAGGGATTCGACCGGACCGATCTCGCGGCTTACGCGGCCGAGCGGCTCGGATATCGCCCTGTCGGCCCGACGCTTTTGACCGGCGTTCGGCAGACGAACGCCCGCGGCGCGCGGCTCGGTCCGATCGAAGCCGTCGTGACGGCGGGGTTGTCGAACCCCGCAGTGCTTCCAGTGGAGGCGTCGGACGACCCGCGGTCGGCCACCGCCGCGGTGGCTGATTCGGGGGTCGAGCCGGGAACCGTCAACGTCCTCGTCGGGTCGAGCGAACCGCTCACCGATGGAGGGTTGGCCGGATTGCTCGGCACGATCGTCGAGGCGAAGACGGCGACGCTCCTCGAACTCGCGGGCTGTACCGGAACGACGAGCGACGCGGTCGTCGTCGGTTGTCCGGCCGGGGCCGGCGGTGCGGCGTTCGCGGGTAGCGCGACCGAGATCGGGAACGCGGCGCGCGTCTGCGTTCGGGACGCCGTCGCGGCCGCGCTGGACGCTCGATACGGGGACGACCCCCCGCCCGCCCCCCGCGACGCGCCGTACGGCATCGTCACCTCGGAATCCGCGACCGTCTTCGAGCCGTGAGCGCCGCTCACAACTCGTCCATCGCGGCTCCGGCCCCGGCCGCGACGAGTGTCGCGGCCAGCACGAGCGCCAATCCCGGCGCGAACGAGCCGGTCGCATCCCGAAGCGCCCCGATGACCACCGGGCCGAGGAAACCGCCGATCTCCCCGACGGCGAAGACGAGGCCGACCGCGGTGCCGGTCAGCGCGGGCCCAATCCCGTCGAGTTCAGCGGGGATCGCCCGGATCAACGGCGCGAGCCCGCCCATCCCGATCCCGACGATCGCGACCGGGGCCGCGAGCAGAACGGCGATCGACGGCTCGAAGAAGAGTCCGCCGACCCCGATCCCGGCCCCACAGCCACACGCGATCACGGCCCCTCGCGTTCGATCCATCCGCTCGGCGATCGCGGGGATCGCGAGCACGCCGACGACCTGGCCGGCCACGAGAATCGCGGTCACGCCGCCGGCGAGACTCGGATCCACGCCGCGCGCCTCGAACAGCGTGACGAGCCACCCCTGGAGCCCGTGGTTGATGAACAGATACATCATGCCGAGCACGACTAACAGCCTGAGATCGCGGTGGGAGAACACCGCGCGAACGTCGTCGGTGAGCGATCCGAGCGCGAAATCGCCGCTGCCGTCGATCTCGTGGCTCCCGGCCGGGATCGCCCACGCGAGCAGCGCCCACGCGACGGCGAGCGCGACGGTCGCCGCGCCGCTCGCGAGGAACAGCGGCCGCCAGCCGCCCAGCGCGGGACCGATCACCGGTCGCCCAAGCGCGAACGTGCTCGCGCTGCCCGCGTAGGAGGCGACGAGGTAGACCGAGGCCGCCCGCCCGACGAGTTCGGTCGGATACAGTTCGGCGGCGAGCTTCGGCAGCCCGAACGTCAGCCCCGTCGCCCCGACGCCCATCAACAGCGTGAACGCGAGCATGCTCGGGAAGTCGGGGGCGCTCGCTCGGCCGAGCTGTCCGAGCCCCGCGAGCGCGACGCCAACGCCGATCCCGACACGCGCGCCGACGCGGTCGATGACGAGCCCGCTCAGCAGGCCGAGCGGGATGTAGGTGAGCGGAATCGCGCCGGCCAGCACGCCCGCCTGCGTCCCGCTCAGCCCCAGCGCATCGATGATCGGTCCGAGGTACGCGGGCAGCGAAAACCACACGAACAACAGCGCGCCGTACCCGATCCCGCCCACCGATAACAGGGCCGCGTTCTCGATCCTCGTCGGTCGTCGTCCCATCGACTGCGCGTTCACCCCCTCGGCGTAAATGGTCTGCTATCGCCGACCCGTCTAGACTCACATCGCCCGCGGCTCGTGCCGACGGTCTTGTGCAGTTGCAGGTCAAAGCTGCCGTATGGCAGCCCCTTACACGTGCGACGGCTGTGGGGCCTCCCTCGGCTCCGTCGACGACCTCCACCGCGAATCGACCGTGACGGGTCGGCTCTGGTACTGCGCGTACTGTCGGACGCCGGTCCCCTCGATCGTCGCCGAACGACTCGCACACCGCCGAGACGGGTCGCCGACGGATCGTCGCTAATCCCGTAACCGAACGGAGACGCCGGCGAAGCCGCACGACTCACACGATGGTATCGTCCGCTCACCGAGCGTGTACGTCGACAGCGCCGACCCACACCGCGGACAGCGATCGCCAGGCGCAACGCGGCCGTTTTTCACCCCCGCGAGCACCAGTCTGGCGCGGATTCCGTCCGCCATCGAGTCGTCGATCGAGCCGCCCCAGATGACGTGCGCGTTCGGTCCGACGTGTGCTCGAACCGTCGAGACCGCCTCGCTGATGTCCGCGACGGACATGCCGGGCGGCCCCACCAGATCGACGAGGACACCCCTGGCCGGATCAGTCTCGATCCCGGCCGCCAGCGTTCCGAACGCGTTTTCGACCGCCGTCGCCGGATCGCCGATCGAGCTCTCCCCGACGCAGAGCGCTCCCGTCCGTACCGACCGAAACACCGTCTGTGCATCCGCGAGATCGATGTTGACGATCCCAGACTCGCGGACGATCGACACGAGCGCTCCGACAGCCGCGGTCAAATCGACAACGCCGCTTCCGGTCGCCACGATGGTCGCGTCGACGCGTTCTGCGATCGCGTCGAGTGCGGCCTGTTCGCCCGCACTCGGTCGATTCGGGACCGTCACTGCCGCGAGGCACATGGGGGCAGTCGGTGTCTCGGGGAGTTCGACCGCGGCGTTCGCGTCGACGGCGGACCCGTCGGCCGCGACGATGACCGCGTCCGGCGTCTCCGCGGCATCCGTCGCCGGCAGGTCGCCGTCGGCGACCCGAGTTGTCGCCGTCCGGCCGGCCGATCCGTATCCGACGACGAGTATCGACTCCCCGAGCGCGTCGACGGCGAGTCGCAGCTCCTCGTCGGTCGTCATGGTCACAGTATGACCACCGGGCGCTATGACCATTGTGGCTGTGTCCACCGGCGAGGATCGGTCACTCACCGACCGCCGATTCGGGACGGTACCCGCGGCTGACGCGCTTCCAGATGCCGGTTCGGAACCGATAGTAGTTCAGCGCGGCCGGGATCGACGTCTCGGCGAAGAAGGCGAGATACAGTCCGTAGATCCCCAGCGGCGTGGTCGCACCGAGATAGACGAGCGGGATCGACGCCCCGAACGCGCCGACGGCCTGGCTCGCGAACGGCCAGCGGGTGTCGCCGGCCGCGTTCAGCGGCCCCGATGCCCCGCCGGAGACGCCCTGAAACACGATCGCACCGCAGGCGACCCGGACGAGATCGATCGCGATCGGCACGGCCGGAGCGGTCGGATCGTCGACGAACAGCGCGACGATCGGGTCGGCGAAGGCGAAGACGAGCGCCGCCGAGATGGCGTATACCGCGACGGAGAACCGGATGATCTCGCGGCCGTACGCCTCGGCGGTTGCCTCCGAGCCGACGCCGAGCTCTTGGCCCACGAGGCTCGACGAGGCGAGGCCGAACCCCCAGCCGGGGGTGTTCATCAGCCCCCAGATGCGGCGGGCGATGACGAACGCGGAGACCACGTCACGGCCGAAGACGTCGAGGATCGCGAACATCGGGAACTCCGCGACGGTCCACACGAGGTTGCGGCCCATGACCGGCAGCCCGATCGCGACGAGGTCCGCGACGGTCGCGGGGTCGACGTACGTCTCGGCCGGATCGATCGTGACCGGAAACGCCCCGGCTCCAGGGAACCGGCCGGCGGTGAGCCCGATGGCGAACGCCGTCGTCACGAAGACGTTCGAGAGGATGGTCCCGAGCGCCGCACCGACGACACCCATCCCGAATCCGAAGATCAACACGGCGTTCAACGCGACGTTTACCGCCGCTCCGCCGGCGCGGAGTTGCATCGCGGTGTACGCGTCGTCACAGCCGACGAGCGTTCGGCTCGCGACCAGATTGAGTCCCGCGAACGGGATCCCGAAGGCGACGACGCGGAGGTACGATCCCCCGGCGTCGACCACCGCGGGATCGCTGCTCAACAGCCCGATGAGCGCCGGTCCGAACCGCCAGAACCCCACCGTGACTGGAATCGACGCCGCGACGACGAGCAGCGCGCTCGATCGGACCGCCAATCCGAGGTCGTCGCGTGCGTCCGCCCCGTAGCGCTGGCTGACCAGTGCGATCGTCCCGCCCGCGACGCCGCCGCCGACGGCGAAGGCGAGCCCCCAGAACGGCCCGGCGATCCCGACGCCGGCAATGGCTGACGATCCGACCGCGACGCCGACCATCGCGACGTCGACTGCGTTCTTCGACATCCGGGCGATGCCCGTGACGATTCGGGGCCACGCGAGCTCCGTGGTCCGCCGTGCGCGCGCTTCGGTGACGAGTCCGACGCGAGCGAGCGCGAGGCCGATCCAGAGGATTCCCAGCCGGATCGGATTCGGTACGGAGGACACGTCGTATGGATATCTGATCGGTCAGCCGGGCAAAACGCTTTCCGTCCGAGCCGAGACGCAATAATCACGTACCCCCCGTGCGTAGCGCCGATACGACATGTCAGAGAACACTTCGACGTACGGAAAAACGGGTGCTGCGAGTCTCTTTGCGGCCGTTCTCGTGTGGGCCGCCGCCGTCACGCTCGGCGAGACGGGGACGAACCCGGACGTGATGACCCGGAGCATCGGCTACCTCGGCCTCGCGCTGCTCGCGATCGGCGCGGTCGCACTCGCGACGATGCTCGTTGGTATCTACACCGACGCCGACCTGTAACCGCCCCCTTCGAGCGCGGTATCGATCCGCTACGGGCGGTTCCGCACCCGTCCGAGCGCCCCTTCTACGACCCCTATCTCTTTGCTTCGACGCCGATAGGCCGCCGTCAACCGATAAGCGGCGGCGTAGCCGGCCACGGTGAAGAGCACCGCGAGAATCAGGTTGCCGAGGAGGAGCCGAGCGACGACCTCCGGTGCGGCCGACAGCGACAGTGACAGCTCCGAGCGACTCACGCCGTCGACGGGGCCGAGGAGCACCGATCCGAGCCAGAAACTCGTCCCGTAGACGCCCCACTTCACCGCCGGGTTCAACACGATCACCGACGAGAAGAGCGCGAGTTTCGAGACGCCCGAAAACAGGTACGCGATGAGGACGAACAGCAGAAACCCTGTTCCGAGCGTCGGGAGCGCGGTGATGAAGACGCCCAGCGCGAAACTGCCGGCGACCTGCTGTGGGGTGTACTCGCCGTCGAGGGAGGCCTCCAGCTCCCCCTTGAGCTCCGCGCGTATCGAGCGCACGTACGCTCGGAGTCGATCCATTGTGCCACCGTACCACCCCCGAGGGAAAGAATCTATCGAGGGTTACGTCGTCTCGCCGGATTCGACGTCGAGGCTGAGCAGGTACGTCTCGCCCCGGAACCGGACGTCGAGTTCGACGTGCTCGTCGGTCGTTAGGTCGACGCCTGCGTGCGATTCAATTCGATCGCCCAACTCTGCCAGCCCCGTCGACGGCCCGGTTTCGTTCCGACCGGGTTCCCACGATACGCAGCGTTCGACGTGTTCGTCCTCAATCGCGGTCTCGGCGACGACGACGGCCTCCGCCGACAGCGACGCGGGATCGAGCAACAGCGGCGACTCGGCGGACGATATCGGGCGCATCGACACCCGGACGGTCGCCCCGCGACAGCTCGCGCCGGGATCGGACACGCATCCGGCGACCGCGGCGGCGGCGAGCGTACAGACGTCTCGGCGGGTTGGCCTCACGTCCGACCCTGCGGGATCGACCGCGAAGTGCGTTGTGGTCGCGGGAGGTTCCTCACTCGGCGAGATGTTCGAGGACCGCTTCGGTGCTGTTGGCCACCGGTTCGGGATCGCTGCCGGCCGCGGCGGCGGCGTCGGGGTCCTTCAGCAGGTGGCCGGTGGTGAGACAGACGACGTCCTCGTCGGCGTCGACGACGCCCTCCTCGCGGAGCTTTCGGAGGCCGGCGACCGAGGCCGCCGAGGCCGGCTCGACGCCGACGCCCTCCTCGGCGAGGTCGCGCTGGGCGGCCGTGATCCCCGAATCGGAAACGGAGACCGCCGTGCCGCCGGTCGCGCGGATGCCCGGCAGCGCCTTCGGCGCGTTCACCGGGTTGCCGATCCGGATCGCGGTCGCGATCGTCTCGACGTGCTCCCAGCGGCGCGTGTCCTCGAGGCCCTCCTCGATGGCCTCAACCATCGGTGCGGCACCCTCCGCCTGCACGCCGGTCAGCTTCGGCACGTCCTCTTCGGCGAGGTCGCCCCCGGCGACCAGTTCGCGGAAGCACTTGTACAGTGCGGCGGTGTTGCCGGCGTTACCGACCGGGAGGACGATCCGGTCGGGGAACCGACCGTGGTCGTCGCGGAACGCCTCGAGTATCTCGAGCCCGATCGTCTTTTGGCCCTCCAATCGGAACGGGTTTAGCGAGTTGAGGAGATACGCTTCGCCCCGATCGGCGAGGCCCTGGACGATGTCGAGACACGCGTCGAAGTTGCCGTCGACTTCGAGGATTCGTGCCCCGTGGAGGCTCGCTTGGGCGATCTTGCCCGCGGCGACCTTCCCGGCGGGCAACAACACGAGCGTCTGCAGACCCGCCCGCGCGCCGTAGGCGGCGAGCGCGGCGGAGGTGTTCCCGGTCGACGCGCATGCCAGCCGATCGACGCCGAGTTCCTCGGCCACGCGAACGCCGACCGTCATCCCGCGGTCCTTGAACGAGCCAGTCGGGTTCATGCCCTCGTGTTTGATCCGGAGGTTCCGAACCCCGATCGACTCGCGGAGGCGCGGGACCCGGTGTAGCGGCGTGTCTCCTTCGGGAAGCGTGACACCCGCCTCGAACGGCAACGCCACGTTGTACCGCCAGACGCCGCGTCCGTCAAACCCGTCGAACGTCGGGTATCGGTCGTATCGCGCCTCGAGGAGCCCACCGCAGTCCGGGCAGGTGTAGATGATGTCGTCGAACGGCGCGTGATCGCGCCCACACTCGATACAGTGGAGCCACACGCCGTCGTCTGCCACGCCGGGCGCGTCAGGTGCGTCGGGAAGTGCGAGGTCTGCCATTGTGTATCGTCCGTAGCCGAGTCGCAAAAAGGGGCCGCTTTCGGCTCGTCACGTCGAACGGTCGGCGACCGTCAGTTCGGATCGTCGCGCGCGAAGCCGAGATTCTCGATGCACTCGCGCATCTCCTCGGCGTCAGTGTGTTTGTGCAGAATCGTCGGTGAATCACAGTAGTAGATCTCGCCGTCGAATCGCAGCGTTAGCTCTTCGAGCGAGCCCAACACCTCCGTTTGGACGATGAATCGCTTGCCGGCTTGCAGTCCGGAGAGTAGTTCCTCGGCGGTTCGTTCGCCCGGCTCGATGACGGTCGATTCGTTCATGCCTCACGCAAGGAGCCGCTGCTACTTTATTTGATTCCCGCCCGGCCTAAAGGCCGGGATTCCGTCGCTGTTTAAACACGAATGGGTCATGATAACGTTTATCAACCAAGCAGCCGAACTGTTCCGTGTATGGCGACTTCGCCCGTGATCCGCAATGTCCGCACCACTCGAAAACGATCCTGACGGTGACAGCCCGCCCCAACAGGGTGGCGAGTACGTCGAGTTGACGCTCGAAACCGGCGAGATCGTCATCTATCGAGCGGACAACCCAAGCGCGTGGATCCAATCGGACACGGCTGTCGAACTCTCCTCGTCCGCGTGATCGCGCTCGATCCCGTCGATCACGGGAACTCGTCGATCCGCTCGTGGACGTAGGCGGCCCACTCGTTCAGCGTCTCGTGCATCAGTTCGCGGGCCTCCTCCGGCGCGGTCGCTCGATACTGATAGACGTGTCCACCGCTGTCGAGTAGTCGACGGCGGCGATCGACGAGGTGTTTCTCCATGAGCGTCGTGAGTCCACGGTTGACGTTGCTCCGATCGCGATCGACGGTCTCCGCGAGCTCCGCGACGGTGCTGTCGGGGGCGTTCAGGAGTTCGAGATACAGCCGCGCTTCGTGGTCCTGTATGCCGAAGACGCACCGAAGCACCTCCTCGAAGCCGGGCTCCGAGTCGAGCATGAGATCGCGAAAACGCGATGGATCCGGGTCGGGTTCCATGCGACGGATTGCTACCGAAGCCGATAAAGTTCATCCGGTACCGACCGCGGCTGCGATCGGAGCCAACGCTCCCCCGGTACGTCGGCCGCTTTAGATCCATCCCTCGAGCCACGCCACCACGTCGGTGATCTCGTCGGGTATCGTTCCGTGCCCCACGCTGTACGTCTCGAAGCGGACGTCCGAACCGCCGGATTCGAGCAGTTCGGCGGCTCGCTCGGCGCGGACCGGCGGGATGACCTGATCCATCGAGCCGCAGCCGATGAAGACTGGTTTGCCGGCGGCCTTCTCAACGTCGCCCTCGTGTGATTCGGCGAGATAGCCGTTGAGCGCGACGACCCACCGATACGCCTCGGGACGTTCGAGCAGCGCCGACATGCTCGTGATCGCGCCCTGACTGAAGCCCAACAGACCGATCCGGTCGGGATCGAGGTCGTAGCGCGCCGTCGCCGCCTCGACGAACTCGTGGAGGAGATCGAGGCTTCGGCGGAAGCCGTTAGGATCGGGCTGGCTGGCATGTAACCCGCCCGCCGAGAGGTCGAGGTCGTACCACGTGTAGCTGTTCGGGCCGCCCATCGAATTGGGCGCTCGAACGCTCAGCACGTGCAGTTCCTCCGGGAGTTGCGCTCCGATCGACAGGAGATCCCGTTCGTTCGTGCCGCGGCCGTGGACCAACACGACAGCGGGTGCGTTCGACTCGACGGTCCCCGAACGGCTGACGTGTACGAGCGGTAGCTCCTCCGAAGCGTCCATGGCACCTGTACGATCGCCTCTGATAAAAGCCGCCGGTATCCAGAGTGCTACGCCCAGGTCAACTACCTCACCCTGCTTCGCTCACCCCGATGAGTGGCGTGGATCGCGTGCTGCCTCCCGAGGCCGGTGTGTTCGCGCACATCGTCGTAGGCGAGGGGTTGTACGTCGCTCTTCGTGTTGCATTTGTCCCACGCGATGTCAGTGGCGATTTGGCACCCACGCGTCCACTCAGAGATAGTTACCTCAAGCAACTGCCGTTGCTCACCGTCTACTGAGAGACGAGTGATCGCTGTCCGACGCACGTGGTCGTATTCTGGGCTTTGGTGAGAATCGTTTGAGCCCCCGTCTCGACCGTCTCCTTGAGATCGGCGGTGAACCGCTCGTGCCAGTTCCGCCACAGTGTCGATTGGTCCGGGATCGTCTCGAACTCCAGGTGCCCACAGAGTTCAGGACGGTTCCTGAGGTGGCCAACTAGTGCTGTTTCGTGTGCCCATCCGTGGAGTTCTTTGACCAGAGTCGAGAGCCAAGGACACAACGAGACCCTCATAACACAATCGTCAAGAGCCCATCCACCTGGCCGGTACGGGGACTGCGACAAGCCACTTCATTTCTATCAAGAGAAATACTATGTGTCTTCACGAACAGCATAACGTATGAGCTCAGCTCCATCTCTCACACAGGTTCGGGACGTGTTCGAGGCGCTTGGGCCGCCTGGCACACCGTTTACGACGCCTGAGGTCGCCACAAAATTCGACTGTACTAACCGAACGATCTACAACAGACTCGAGACGCTCGTCGAAGATGATGTGTTGGAGACAAAGAAAGTCGGAGCTCGCGGTCGTGTCTGGTGGCACCCGGTAGAAAAACACAACGCGGAACGGGGCAATGAGCAACGGCTCGGAGCCTTGGTCAAAGCCACCATGGAAGGGGTTTATCGGGTAAGTCCTGATTGGTCCGAAATATACCAACTTGCTGGAGAGGGCACTGTCTAGTTAAGGATTTTTTCAGCTGGTGTTCGATTTTCGAGTGATTGATGCGGCCGTTGGCGGTTGTAATAGTGTACGAACTGTTCAATACATTTTCGAACGCTCCGCTGACTGCCCACCCACGAGTGATAGAAGCGGTCGATACGTTGTTTCAGAGTTTGAAACCACGTTTCGATGAGGTTTCGGTCGGTATAATTCCGCCGACCGCTCAGCCCTAACCGGGCAAGTGCAGTCTCATAACCGAAGCCGTCGACGAGAAACACGGTCTCGGAGAGATCGTGTTTCTCGGCAAGGCGATGAAGAAACGCAGCCGCCGGGTCAGTGCCATGGCGTCCAAACAATTCAGCATCAATAATAAGCTTTGAGTCAAAGTCTATTGCAGCATACACCCAACACAGCTCGCCGTTAATGTTGACAGCGGTTTCGTCGACGGCGACCCGCGTCGGCTTCGCCTCAGGCGGGTCGGGAACGCTATCAGCGACCTGATGAACCCATTGCCAGATCGCTTGATGAGAGCGTTCCACGCCGAAGAGTCGAAGAATTTCTTATGTCTCTCTGAGAGAACAACCAGTCGTGTGGAGCCGGACGGCGAACGCCCTGACGGGCGTCCTCAGAACGCTTTGCGTTCTGATGGGCTGCACAAGAGCTCCGCTCTTGTGAACGTCGCCGTCCGCTCTCGCTCCCAACATTCAAGATTCGTGGTTTCTGACGTCTCTCTGAGCAGTTCTTCGTTGAGCATGAACACTTAAACCATTGATCTGCTCACTTCTCAAACTGGCTTAACTAGACAGTGCCATCTTATTTTAGTTATCTTCTACTTGGTACTTGCTTAGTACAGAGGCCTGTGCATCGACGAACTCAACATTCGTAATCTCAAACCGTGTTCCGTCGTCCGCCCCATCTGTAACACGAATGTGCCAATCGTGGGCAGTGACGATCTGTTCGACGATACGCAGTCCGAACCCGGTTCCGTCAGTCGACTTCGAGTAGCCGGCCTCGAAGACAGCATCGCGCTCGTCGGACGGAATCCCTGGACCATCGTCCTCGATGTAGAACCCGTCGTCTAGTCCCCCAACCGTCACAGTCACGTCCGTCCCGCCGTGTTCGACTGCGTTCCGAAACAGGTTCTCAAACACCTGTTTGAGGCGACTTCTGTCTGCCCGAACGCCTCGATCGATAGTAGTGATTACTCTTGCCTGATTCGTCTCGACGTTCTCCCAGCACTCGTCGGCTATCATAGCGAGGTCGACCGGCTGAGCGTCGGTCACCTCTTTGCCTTCCCGGGCTAGCGTTAGGAGCTCATCGATCAGCGCCTCCATCCGGTCAAGCGCATCTTCGAGGTCGCCGAGGTGATCGCTGTCGCACTCCTCGGCTGCCAGTTCGAGCCGCCCGGTGGCAACGTTCAGCGGGTTTCGGAGATCGTGTGAGACAACGCTCGTGAACTCTTCGAGCCGCTCGTTCGCACGCCTGACCGACTCACGTTCGCTGATGTCGATATACATCGCTACCGTTCCGATGATCTCGCCGTCGGTCCTCCGGCGCGGAACCGCACGCAGAAGCGCTTCGATGACCTCACCGTCGATAGTTAGTAGCTCGCGTCTCTCTCTGGTAAACTGTCCGTCAAGTGCCTGGCTGTACCCCTCCGATTGCAGTCTTTCAGCATATTCGGGTGTGTAGAACTCCGCGAGTTCACTGCCGATTATTGTATCCGCATCGTATCCAAGGGTCTCGACGAACTGGCTGTTACAGTCATCGATGATCGGTCGGCCGTCCTCGGATCGCGTGAGAATCGTCATCACCGGGGCCTCCTCAAACAGTGTTCGGTACTGGGTTTCGTATTTCGTCGCCAGTTGCTCCAGTTCCTCAGTTTTGTGTTCCAGTTGCTGTTCGTGTTTTATCTGTTCGGTAATGTCGGTTGAAACACCGGTGAGCTGCGACGAGTCGCCGTTCTCGCCAGTAATCGCGTCGAGGCGTGCCTGCACCCACCGCACACCACGGTCGGGGTGGTCGATACGAAACTCCTGTTCGCGTGACCAGTCGGACGTTTCGTCCTGCTGGGCTTCCATCTCCGCAAGTAACTCGTCCTTGTCGTCGGGATGGACGTGTCGGAGCCATGCCATTGAGTCGTCGTATGCCTCTTCCGGGGTGATCCCGTAGATCGTTTCCACTGCCGGATTCACGTACTCGGTTTCGGAGTAGTCGGTCGGCAACAGGAAAAACGCGTCCTCAACGTTGCTCGCGAACCGCTCGAACCGTTCGCGGACCATTCGAAGCTCCTGCTCGCGCTCCTTGCGCTCGGTGATGTCCTGAAACGTCCCTTGAACGGCGATGAGTTCATCATCCTCATATACCGGTTCTCCGAGCGCGCGAACCCAGCGCACGTCGTCGTCGACTGTGACGATCCGCAATTCCACGTCATACGGTTCGCCCTCGGATGTTAGACGGTCAACAGCATCCCGAATCGTGTCTCTATCGTCGGGATGATAGAACTCGATGGCGTCTTCAATTCTCACATCGGCATCCGGTGGCAGTCCGTGGATCCGATACACTTCGTCTGACCACCGCAGCGACTCAGACTGCACGTTATATTCCCATCCACCGATCTGTGCGACTTCTTGTGTCTCTTGTAGGAACTGGCGGCTCCGGTCAAGTTCCTGCTTTCGCTGCTTGCGTTCTGTTACATCACGATATAGCCACAGGTGTGCCTCGCCCTCGGGCAGGGTGTACGGCACGTAATCGCGTTCGAGCACACGACCGTCTGCCAGGGGGAGTTCCTCGTTTTGAGCCGGCTCTCTCCGTTCGATCCGTCCGGTAACCCCTTCAATAAATCCCTCAGGATCGGCGAACAGGTCCTTGAGTTCTTCAGCCGTCGCGGCGCAGTCACGCCCAGTGAGTTCATCACCGCCGATCGGTCTGCCAAACGTCTCCCCCAACAGGTCATTTGCCATGAGTATGTCGCGTTCAGCATCTTCGACGAGCACGCCCATCGGCAGGTTTTCGACTATCGTTCGGAGGATGGTGTTTGTCCGACGAAGCTCCTTTTGCCGTTCTTTGCGCTCGGTGATGTCAACGAGGTATCCTAACCGATGGGTAATCTCACCGTCCTTCCGGACGTTTTTCGTGTGATCGAGTACCCACCGAACGGTTCCATCAGGGGCAACAATGCGATACGGTTCGTGGTTGAACTGGTCGGTCTCTCTGTCGCTGTGTTCGGCGACTTCCTCAAATACCCGCTCGCGGTCCTGATCGTGGATGACGTCCGCGTAAGCTACGGCTCCCGACTGGAACTGTTCGGCCGTGTACCCGAGTACGTCCTCGACGTTCTCCGAGACGTGCTCGACAGGCCATCCCTCCGCTTCTCGCCAGTTGAAGACGACTGCGGGACCCTGTGTGAACATATCCCGCTCTTCTTTCAGTTGTTGTTCGTACGTCTTGCGGTCGTCGATATCGAGGTGGATGCCGACGGCCCGAGCCGGCTCGCCGTCTTCGCCTCGCTCGACGACCTGCCCGATGTCTCGGATCCACCTGTAGTCACCGTCGGCAGTCTGCATCCGGTGCTCCGTGTCGTAGTACTCGGCCTCGCCTGCGATGTGTCTCTCAAGGGCCTCCTCAACGCCGTCGAGGTCGTCGGAATGTACGCGTGTTTCCCATGCCTCAAGACGCGGCTCAATCTCGTCGAGAGAGTAACCGAGCAGTTCGGCCCACTGCTCGTTGAACTCCACCCCATCTGTAGTCATATCCCAGTCCCAAATCCCCAGATTGGCACCCCCGACAGCAAGGTCGAGTCGCTCTGTGAGTTTCTGAATTTCGCGCTCCCGCTCTCTACGCTCAGTAATATCAAAAAAAGATGACACCACTCCGACCGGGGTACCGTCGCTGTTTGTCAGGTGGCTGTTCACTCCTCTGGCGTAGAACGTTGACCCATCTGCCCGGACGGCTTCGAGTTCACCTTCCCAACGTCCCAGTTCTTTGACCGTCTCCAGCACAGACCGTGCCTGCTCAGGATTCTCCCACAGATCTATGGCTGAACGTCCGATCACATCGTCTTCATCATCGTACCCCCACATATCGAGAAATGCAGGGTTCACATCGGTTAATTCGCCGTCAAGATCTACTTGTGCAATCCCGCTGAGGGCTGATTCATACGCATACTGGTACTGCTGGAGCATATTCTCACGCTTTTTACGCTCGGTAATATCCATCGAGACACCGAGCACAGCGTCACCGTCTGTCTCAACCGGGTCGTAGGGGATCTTCGTCGTTTCTAAGAGCCGTGTTTCACCGTCTGCGGTCGTCAGCGACTCCTCGGGAATGTACTTGGGCTTGCCGGATTCGATGACGGCCTGATCATCGGCACGGAACTGTTCAATTTCGGCCTTGGAGTCGGCGAAGTCGGCATCTGTGGCTCCCTCAAGATTGCCGACGGTTGTCCCGTACGCCTCAGCAGTAGCCTCGTTTGCTAGCAAGAACTCGCCGGCCTCGTCTTTGACGAAGACGAACTGTGGAAGCAGATCGATGATCTGGCGCAAGCGATTGCGAGTCGCTTTGGCACGCTCCTGTTGGCGGTATCCCTCGACAGCATTGCGAATTTTATTAGCGAGGACGGTATACTGGCTCGTCCCGGATTCTTTTTGTAGGTAGTCCGTCACACCGGCAGCGATCGCATCGCTCGCAACCGTTTCGCTCCCTTTGCCAGTATACAATATAAATGGCAGGTTGAGGTACTTTTCGCGTACGGTTTCGAGGAACTCGATACCGTTCTGGCCGGGCATCTCGTAGTCGCTCACGATACAGTCGAAGCTATTTGCGGCAAGTCGATCCAGTCCCTCACTGGCGTTTATCGCTGTCTCGACGGTAAATTGAGCCTCGTGTTCTGAGAGCATCTCGACCGTCAGATCCGCGAAGGCGGGATCATCATCAACGTGAAGAACTGAGATCCCAGACGCTTCTGTCATATATACGTCAGCCAATGCTAGCGTGCAGTATAGGATTTATGACCTGATTTTCACGTGAGATACTGCCGAATGGATGGGATTCGCATACCGACAGCGTGTCCTGAGTTGGATCCCTGTGAAGTCGTCCGGGACTGGTCGAAACTGAACAAGGTGGGAAACATAACGGCATAAAGCTTTGAGGAACTGATTTCCCTGCTCTATTGAAAATGCGGTACGGCAGTGGGATGATAACGTTTTGGCGAGCTCCTTGAGATTGTTGAGGGTGAACACAAGGACGATTTCACGGAATTGTCGGTACCAGAATCGCGAACGCAGGGTGGAGTCCTGCGTTCGCCTGACCGTCGAGTAGGATGTCTCGGACATCCACCGCTGTGTGTAGCCTTTCGCCCGGATAAGTGCGTTATTCGCGGTTGCTTTCGGTGTTGAACCGCGGTAGTGAACGAGGTACTTGATGTCCAGTGCAGCGATCTCGTACTCGGTGTGTCAGTTTTGGAAGCCATTGTCGGCAGCCACGGCCCGCAGGTCGTCCGCGTTCCGGCGGACGACCCGTGGGCCAGCCTTCGTGTCGTGTTCACGCTCGACACAGCAATGCGCGTCCAGTACCGCCAGCGACTCTGTATCAGTCAGTATTGTTGGTTTGACCGTTTTCACGTTCTGTCCGCGCCGCTGGCGGTAGTACCGCGAGGCTTGGTTGCGTTGGAAAAACGTGCTGTCCAGTGCGGCGGGACCAGACTGCGGGTGTTGCTGCGCATCTCCGCGCAGCGACGCCCACCAGATGTACATCGCGTAACGGTCGAAGGGGTGGTGGAACGTGGTTGGATCAGGCGGCGCGTCCGGGTGGACGCCGAGGCGGTCGCACACAGCTGGCATGAGACTCATTCGATCAACGAGTTCGACGTAGGTTCCCCTTCCTTGCGAACACAGTGTGCGACGATGTGAGCCTCGTGGGCAAGCCCACCCGAGTCGGGCTTGCCCGCTCGTTTCCCCAACGCTTGTTTGGCTACACGTAGTGCTGTCTCAACGAGGTCGAGTAAAGCGACGCCCATAATTGTCTTCTCGACCTCATTTCCTCAAACCGTTACGGAATAGTAATCTCGTTGCTGTCTTCTATTTTCAATAAAGCACCATTTGTCAATTTTGATATGGATACTGTTGGTCCATCTCGTCGAGAAGCGGTAAGGGTCTGACGAACTGGACACGCTACGGTTGATAACTGAACCGAGAGGCGGAGGTCACGCTGATGTATATAGATGATAAAAAGAAGCGCTCTGCAGGTGGCTCCCGATTTGTTGCAACAAAGTACTACAAGCGTCTCTAAACCTGACAAGACGGTAGGGCTTGAACGGCCTGGTTTCGGGTAGTACGGTCGACCCGTGGAATAACTGTTTACGATTTGCACAAGGGATCCAGGAGGTATCTGACGCAACGGACCATCAGGCGGCGACAACAGAGGAAGTTGCAAGCATGGTCGACGCGCTAGTTGCCGATCTCGATGAGGTAGCCGAAGAAGTCGAGACCATTGCCGCAGCGAACGAAGAGCAAACCGCGCAAATACACGAGATTGCAGAGACAGCTAGACAACTCGGCTCGGAATAACACCCTTCTTACCGGCGGAGCATACCAATGTTTATAAATTAAATTGCGTTATAAGTACAATACTCGCTCAGATAATCCTATATATAAACATAACGTACCGAATAGTTTTTAATGTTTGTATGATTTCGCCTTAGTTAATTACACGATATAATCGAGGCAATGTCTTTATCAGATTCATGTTAGCGGTAGTATGTAGATGTCTACGAAAGAGACACTATCTGCGATCGCTCGGTACATCGAGAATACACCGAACGGCACCGAAATCCCTGACGAATCGTTCACTAAACGCCATCGAGGGATCCTGGTTTTTACCACGGCACTTGTGCCGTTTGTGTTCGCCGTCAGCAGGCTAACTGGCGTCCAGTCCGTTACTGGCGCTGAACTTCCAGCAATCCCGCTTGTACACTCGGTTGCCGGAACTGGTCTTATTCTGGGGTTACTGCTTACGGCTGCAGTCCCATTGCTTCCGCGCCGAGCGCGATCCGCTCTTGCCGCGCTCGCGTTTATGACACTCGGCTCCGTTCTTGCATATTTTACTGGTGGCTTTATCGAAGCACACTTTTTGTATTTCATCGGGGTCGGAGTGGTTGCGCTCTATGAAGACTGGGTGCCCTTCGGTATCACAATCGGCTACGTCGCAATCCAACACAGCGTGTTTGGCCTCATCGAATGGTTCACCGTCTACAATCACCAGGCAGCTATGGCCAACCCCGTCGTCTGGGGGGGAATCCATGCGGTCGGTGTCTTGATGCTCGCTACTACGATCACGTTCCTCTGGCAGTCGCTGGCCATCCAGCGTCAACAGGCCCGCGAAAAAATTCAAGAGAAACTCGACGAAGTCGAGGAGGCAAAACAACTCACCGAGAACAAACAACAGGAAGTTGCCCGACAAAAAGAGGAGATGACTGTATTAAACAACGAGTTAGAGGCGACTGCCAGCGAGTTCCAGTCTGCGATGGTGGCCTGCGCTGATGGAGATCTTACACAACGGTTGGATGACTCCGTTGACAACGACGCAATGGCATCCATTGCACGGGCGTTTAACGACATGATCGACGACTTCGAACAGACAGTGCTCGATATCCAATCGTTCGCCGATACCGTCTCAATCGCCAGCGCCGATGTCGCCGATCGATCGACGGAGATCAAACAAACAAGCACTGATGTTAAACGGTCCGTATCGGATGTTGCGACGCGCGCTGAAGAACAGGATGAGCAACTGCAAACTGTTGCTGATGAGATCGGTGACTTGTCGGCTACGGTTGAAGAGATCGCCTCGTCGTCGGAAGAAGTTGCAGCAACGGCCAGTACCGCCGTTGACCTCGGAGACACAGGGCGTGAACACGCTAGTGATGCTACAGCAGAGATTGCGGCCATCAAATCCCAGACAAACGATGTTGCAGAGGAGATCACGGCACTGAACGAACAGATGGACCAAATTGGTGAGATAGCTGACATGATCAGTGACATAACCGAGCAAACCAACATTCTCGCGTTGAACGCCTCGATCGAGGCCGCCAGAGCCGACACTAACGGCGACGGGTTTGCGATCGTCGCGAACGAAGTCAAAGGATTGGCTGAAGAAGCCGCTGATGCGACCGATGAGATTGAGCAACGCATCGAAACCGCGCAAGCGGTGACGAATGAGACGGTTGCGAGCATTGAGGATATGAGTGGTCGTGTCCAGACGGGCGCAGAGACGATCGACGGCACGATCAGTATGTTCGACGATATCGCCGCGGCAATCGAAGAAGCGGAAAGTGGGATCACCGAGATCAGTAACGCGACTGACGACCAAGCCGCGTCTGCAGAGGAGATCGCATCGATGGTTGATGACGTTTCGAAAACGAGTCAGTCAACCGCTCGTGAGTCGACTGATGTTGCCGAGAAAACTGCTGGGCAGGTAGACTCTTTAGATGAGACTACGGCTGATGTCGGGAAACTGGCCGATATGGCGACTGAACTCTCGGAACAGGTCGCCGTATTCACCACAACAGCTGATCACAACGCAAATAACACTGTGAGGAGCCGGGCTAGGTCTACGAACACACAACAGCCGCCAACGGGGTCATTATCCAGGCCACCAGCTCAAGCTGATGGCGGCCACTCAACGGAGTGAAAAGAACTCACCCTACCATGTCCGCTCACCTCCCGTCGCTACTGGCTCGTTTGTCGGTTTGTATTCCGGGACCTACGGCACTAATGACACATATAAAATGGGGTAAGCGGATGGAGCAAGCACGGATTAGAATACTTCATCTCGACGGCGAGCCGGACGTTACGGACCTCGTAAAGACGTTTCTGGAACGACACAATTCTCGGTTCGAGATCACGATAACGGACAACGCAGCCGACGGGTTCGAGGAGATACGGACGGCCAGCGAGAGCCTCCAAAACGGCCAGCTGGATCAGGATATCGACACCGACAAGCCCGGCAACTATGGTCAGATACTGGTCTCGCTCGACGCTGGAATCGGCCAGCTCAACGAGAGCCTCGTGACCGTCCAGCGGATCACCGAGGAGGTCGCTGAAGCCAGCGACGAGACGGCAACGACCGCGACCGAACTCGACGACGCGAGCGCCGAAGTCGCGACATCCGTCGAAGAACTCCAACAGGCAAGCGAGGACGTCGCAAGATCTGTCGAGGAGATCAGCGCCGGTGCCGACGAGCAAAGTGACGACCTCCAGCGCGTGGCCAACGAGATGAACGACCTGTCTGCGGCCGTCGAGGAGATCGCCTCCTCGGCCGAGGAGGTGGGGATGACCACACGGAACGCTGTCGAGCGGAGTCGGGAGGGCCAAAAGGAGGCCTCGGAAGCGACCGAGGAGATTACCGCTATTGAATCGCAAGCGGAGAAAGCGGCCACACAGGTCAAAACGTTGGACGACAAAATCACCGAAATAAACGAGATTGTCGATCTCATCACCAGTATTGCCGAGCAAACGAACCTGCTCGCGCTGAACGCCTCGATCGAGGCAGCCCGCGCCGGCGAAGCTGGCGAAGGGTTCGCCGTCGTCGCCGAGGAGATCAAAGGACTCGCCGAGGAGGTCGGGGAGGCCACGGGCGAGATCGAATCCCAGATCGACGACATCCAGTCGACGACGGCCGAGACGGTCGAAGGGATGGAGACGATGACCGAACGCGTTGATCGGGGCTCAGAGACGATCGAGGACGCGATCGAGATGTTCGACGAGATCGCACAGGCGGTCGACGAGGCCGAATCGGGGGTTCAGGAGATCAGCAACGCGACCGACGATCAGGCCGCCTCGACCGAGGAGGTCGTTTCGACGGTTGAAGAGGTAGCGAGCGTGAGCGATCAGGCCGCGACCGAAGCGAGCACGGTTTCGGCGGCCACTGAAGAGCAAACCTCGTCGCTGTCGGAGGTCGCACAAACGGCCGAACACCTGTCGAACCTCTCGGATGCCTCGACTGCAGAACAGCTCTCGACGGCGGCGGAGACGCTCCGCGAGCAGGTCGCAGCATTCGAACTCGATACTACGGCAACAGTCGATTCAGTACCAACCGACGCATCGAGTGCGACGCAGCCGGTCAGTGCGACGGACGGCGGCGAAAATCGACCACCGGCACAGACTGACGACCAATAAGAGGCGATAAGCGGCGAATATCCACTCCGCAGGATGAACGACAAAGCAGTGCGACAACACATCAGCAAATAATACGCAAGAATGACTGACTCAAGTACAATCCAATTTGATACAAAAAACTACCAGCAAGTACAACGAGAGGATGCTAGATCTACCTTGTGCATAGGGGTAGCTGACGAAGCTGACCAAATCGACGTTCTCCACGTGGATGACGACGAGAGCATCTTAGATTTGTCTGCCACGTTTCTCGAAAAGAATCACGATCTGTTGTCGATCCACAAAAAACTCGATGCCGAAGAAGCGCTCGACTATCTCGAAACGACCGAGATCGATTGCATCGTCTCCGACTACGATATGCCCGGTCTCAACGGTATCGAGTTTCTCGAACAGGTACGCGAGACGCATCCTGATGTCCCGTTTATATTGTACACTGGCAAAGGATCTGAAAAAGTCGCAAGCAGGGCCATCTCGAAGGGAGTGACCGACTACTTACAAAAAGGGACGGGCACAGAACAGTACGAACTTCTGGCTAACCGGATCGACAACGCCGTTGCTCAGCGCCGGTCGGAGCAACGCGCCAGCAGAATCGAACGCTGGCTCATAGAACTCGCTGAGGAGACCACGAACATACTCTGGATCTTCACCGCGGATATGGACGACGTGATATTCATCAACTCCGCTTTCGAGGAACTCTACGGTATCCCCATAGACCGACTCCGCGACGATCCATTGTGTTTTCTCGAGGCAACTCACCCCGAAGAACGACAGCGCGTGGCACAGGCCGTCGAACGGCTTCGAGACGGGCAGACCGTTGAAATTGAACATCGAGTCAATGAAAGCGAGGACTACCAACGCTGGGTATACGTCCAAGGAAAGCCGATCCATACTGACGACGGCGAAGTCACCCGAGTCGTCGGCTTCATCACAGAGATTACCGGGCGCAAAGAACGCGAACAGCAACTCCGAAAGTTCCAGCGTGCCGTCGAATCCTCCGGACATGTCATGTATTTCACCGATCTCGACGGCATCATCGAATGGGTCAATCCGGCCTTCGAAGAAAAGACAGGGTACTCAGCCGAGGAAGCGATCGGGGAGAACCCGCAAATTCTTCAGTCAGGTGAACACGATCAGGCGTTCTACGAAGATCTGTGGGAGACTATTGCCACTGGCCACGTCTGGCGCGGCGAGGTGATCAATCAACGAAAAGATGGCGAACACTACACCATTGACCAAACGATCGCCCCGGTGACCGACGAGTCCGGAGCGATTACCCACTTCGTCGCCGTCAACAGCGACATTACCGAGCAACGAGCCACCAAGCGCGAACTAGAGACTCTCCAGACAGCGATCGACAACGCTCATTCGCCACTCATCCTGACTGATCCGCACAAAGAGGACAGCCCGATGGTGTACGTCAACGAGGCGTTCGAAGACCTCACGGGCTACACAGAAGCGGAAGCGCTCGGCCGGAACTGTCGGTTTCTACAGGGCGACGATACCGATCCCGAAACTGTAGATCGGTTGCGAGAGGCGATCGACAGCGAAAAACCGATCACCGTCGAACTCCGCAACTACCGGAAGGACGGGACGCTGTTCTGGAACGAACTAAGCGTCGCGCCGGTGTACGACGCCGATGGCAACCTCATCCGGTATCTGGGGACGCAGCGAGACATCACCGACCGGAAAGAACACATCCAGGAGCTACGACGCCAGAACGATCGTCTCGACGAGTTCGCAAGCGTCGTCTCCCACGACCTTCGCAATCCACTCAATGTGGCCGACGGACGGCTTCAGCTTGCCAAAGACGAGTGTGAGAGCACGGAGCTATCGCACGTCGAGGGGGCCCTCGATCGAATGGGGGCGCTAATCGACGATCTACTGACGCTGGCTCGCCAGGGAGAAACGATCACTGATTTCGAGTCCATCGAACTTGCGGCACTGGTCGAGAACTGTTGGGCCACTGTCGAAACAACGAGCGCCTCTCTCGTGGTCGAGATCGATAGTGGAACTTCAATCCAAGGGGATGCGAGTCGGCTGAAACAGGTGTTCGAGAACCTGATGCGAAACGCGGTCGAACACGGCGGCCCGGATGTCACGGTGACGGTCGGCGAACTGGACGGCGGGTTCTATGTAGCGGATGATGGGCCTGGAATCCCCGAGGAGGATCGAAGTCAGATCTTCGATGCCGGGTATTCGACGGCGAACGCAGGAACCGGGTTCGGCTTGAGCATCGTCGACCAGATCGTCGGTGCGCACGGGTGGAACATCCAGGTTACCGAGAGTGAAGCGGGTGGTGTTCGCTTCGAAATTACCGGCGTCAGCGGTGCCGGGTCTGCTAGCTATGAACGAGTTGGAGGAAACAATGGGGATAGCCAAGAGTATGACCGCAGCACACCTCCCCCCTCGGATGAAAAAACGGTGATAGAACTCTGCGAAGCACTCGATGAACAGGATGTGGACTTGGACAGTACCCCGTTGCACCAGTATGTTGATCCGGAAGCATTGGAACGAGTTGTTAATTCGCTAGACGACGACTTTGAAATTACCTTTGCAGTCGACACCGTTAGTGTCACTGTGACACCAAATGGTGTTCACACACATTGCCGCGAGTGAACAGTGTAGCTATGACGTCGGGCGATCTGGCTAATTTTCGCCGTAACATGGTTTTATTCGATTGTTTCGTATACAGATAATTCGTATTATGACAGGACGTAATACTTGTAGAGGATCTCCAAACAGGAGATGTAGCAGACTCCTGCTAGTGGCACATGGATTAAAACGACCTGTCTCAACTACTGAGTGCCACGACACAGCCCACCGTGACACAATATACCACAAAGCTTAGTACCGATGTCCTCGAAGTGATATTCGTATGGCGACCGCGAACGACATTTTCGACGAGTTCCTGGACGAACGGGGCCACGAGACCGAGACGCCGTCGTGGGAGCGCGATTATAACAAAAAACGGTGTCCGGACTGTGGCGGCCTTCACGGACTCGACGCGGTGACGTGTTCGGTCTGCGGCTGGCACCCGAACTGATCACCTCGAATGCAAACCGGCTATTTATAGTTGCGGGCGGCATTACGCGAACAATGGCTACGCCCACGCACGTAACACGACTCTTTGGGGGTCCGGGGAGCGGGAAGACGACGGCGTTGCTCGACCGCGTCGACGGCATGTTGGACGACGGGGTCGAGATGAACGATATCCTCATCGTCTCGTACACCCGCGCCGCGGCCGCCGAGGTCCGCGACCGCCTCGGCGAACGGCTCGGTCGGTCGCCGAAGTCACTTCGCGGCAACGTTTGTACGATGCACGCGAAAGCCTACGAACTGTTGAACCTCTCGCGAGGCGACGTCGTGGGCGAGAAACACAAAGCGGAGTTCTGCGAACAGTACGGCATCGAGTTCGAGGACGAGAACAAGGCCGCCCACCGTCGCTCGGCCCGATCGACGACGCTTGGGAACAAGATCATCGCGACCTCCCAGTGGCTCCAACGGACCGAGCGGGACGTCGCCGACTGGTACGACGTGCCGTTCAAGTGGAACGAGGAGGAGATCCGACTGCCGCCGGAGATCGACGAGCGCGCCCAGACCGGCAACAAGTACACGCCCACGTGGCCGAGCGACGACGACCGGATCGATATCCCCGAGGCGATCCGCGGCTGGCGCACCTACAAGGGCGAGGAAGGGGTCGTCGGTTTCGCCGACATGCTCGAACGCGTCCAGCAACGCTCGCTGTTGCCGAGCGTCGATCACCTCGTCATCGACGAGTTTCAGGACATCACGACGCTGCAGTACGGCGTCTATCAGGAGTGGAAACCGCACATGGCGTCCGTGCTCATCGCGGGCGACGACGATCAGGTCGTCTACGCGTGGCAAGGGGCCGACCCGAACCTCCTGTTGGACGAGGAGGTCGACAACGACGTTATCCTCCCGAACAGCTACCGACTCCCATCCCGCATCCTGAACGTCGTCAACACCCAGATCAGCCACATCGAGAAGCGGCAGGACAAGGATCTCAAGCCGCGCAAGGAGGGCGGCTCTGTCGACGCGGTTCGGTCGCCGTCGATGCGCGACCTCGTGCGTAACGTCCGGATGACGCTCGAAGAGGACGAGGACGGGAGCATCATGTGTCTGTTCCGCGCCCGCTATCAGATGTTCCAGTTCATGGACGAGTTCATCGGCGAGGGGATCCCCTTCACCTCCCTGACGGATCAGCGGATGTGGACCGACCGACTGCGAGATTACGTCACCGCGATCGAGTCGCTGGACGAGAGCGAGCCGATCCACGGCCTTCAGGCCCGGCGACTCGGCGAAATGCTCGCCGACAGCGCGTTCGGGACGGGCGAGCGTGACGACTATTTCGACGCCCTCGACGCGCTGCAGGACCGCGAGAGCGTCGAGGACCTCACGGATCTCGAAGTCGCCCCCGGCTTCCTCGACGAGCACGCCCCGTTCGCGCCGGGACCGCGGTCGGCCGCCGACATGCTCACTCGCGTCTCGAACTTCCAGGAGCGCTCCGTCGATGCCTACTTCGGCGGCAAGTACCGCGGGATGGATCCGAACCGCGTCCGCGTCGGGACGATCCACTCCGCGAAGGGCCGGGAAGCCGATCACGTCTTCATCGCGACGGATCTCACGGAGAAGGTGGTCGAGCAGATGGCGGCCTCCGTCGAGGACCCCGAGGCCGTTCCGGGTGCGGAGCCGTTCACGAAGCGCTCCGATCCGGTGCCGACGATGACCGACAACGAGCGCCGGGTGTTCTACGTTGGGATGTCCCGCGCCCGCGAACGGCTGGTCATCATGGAGGACCTCGTCGACGGCGCGCCGACGCTCCCCATCGACGTGCTCCTATTCAACGAACCCGTCGACAAATCGCTGGAGGACGTTCTCATCAGCGCCCAAGAGCAGGGAACAGAGCTGAAAGTTAACTGATCGCTGCGCGGGCGATCGAACCGGTCACTTTTCGCGCTCTCGAAGCCGCTGTCTCGTGAACTGCGGCTGGGCGTCGATCCCCTGCCGACGCCGTCGGAACGACCGCCAAAGCGACACCCCGAACAGCGTCGCGAGCGCGAGCGCGACGGCGGCGGTCGTCGTCGTCGCGAAGGCGTACAGCACTGACGCCGAAATGAGTGCCGCCGTCAACAGCGCCGCGAGAACGAGGCGCTTGGCCAACACGTCGAACGTCCGCTCGTCGGGTTCGAACTCCACTTTGAGCGTGACGTTGCCGCGGTCGAGGTCGTCGAGCGTCGATTCGAGTTTCGGCGGGACGCGGACGAGCGACTCGCCGAACTGTCGGACCTCGTCGGCCCGGTCGGCGACGAAATCGCGGGCGCTCTGCTCAATTAGCCCCTCCTCGCGGAGATAGCCGGTCGCCACGGAGATGAAATCGAAGTTCGAATCGAGCGTGACGCAGACTCCCTCGACGACCGTTGCGACGCGCAGGACCAACGCGAGGTTGGGCGGCAACCGGAGCGGGAAATCGTAGATCGTATCCTCGACCTGCTCGATGATCTGTTGGACGCGATACTGCTCGATGTCCTCGCCGCGGGCATCAGCGATGGCCAGCTCCATGATGTTCGCCATCACGTCACGATCGGCTTCCGGGCTGAGTGTGCCCATCTCGATGAGCGCATCGAGGATCGCATCGGTGTCCTGCGCCGCGATGGCCATGTAGAACTCGATGATCTTCTCCTGGATGAACGGATCGACGCGACCCGACATGCCGAAGTCGTAGAAGACGATCGTGCCATCGTCTCTGACCGCGAGATTCCCCGGATGCGGGTCGGCGTGAAAGACGCCGTCTTGGACGATCATCTGTAGGTACGACCGCTGTAGCGTCTCGGCGAGTTCCGTCCGGTCGATCCCCAGCCCGTCGAGGTCCTCGACGTCGGAGATCTTCGTGCCCTCGACGTACTCCATCGTCAGTACTCGCTGGCTGGAGAGCTCCGGGATGGCCGCCGGGACACGAATCCGCTCGTTGTCGGCGAAGTTCTCACGGATCTCGACCAGCATCTCCCGCTCCCGCCGGTAATCCATCTCCTCGCGGATCGTCCGCTCGAATTCGTCGGCGATCGTCTCCAACGAGAACGAGCGCGCCTGCCCGACGAATCGCATGAGGATCGGCAGCGACCACCGAACGACTCGCAGGTCGGCTTCGACGAGCGGTTCGACCCCCGGCCGTCTGACCTTCACCGCCACCTTTTCGCCGTCGACGCTGGCGACGTAGACCTGCCCGAGGCTCGCGCCGCTTATCGCCTCGTCGTCGAACGTCTCGAACACCTCGTCGACCGGCCCGAGATCGGCCTCGACGACGGCCTTCGCCGCGTCCCACCGTGCCGGCGGGACGTCGTCTTGGAGGCGTTCGAACTCGTCGATGTACTCTGAGGGCAACACGTCGGGTCGCGTCGAGAGCAGTTGGCCGAGTTTGATGAACGTGGGTCCCAGCGTCAACAGCGAACTCAGCAGCGACCGCGCACGCGCCCGTCTGACCTCGGAGGAGACCTGTCGACGCCCGCCGAAAAACACGAATCGTTTTCGATCCCGGGCGTAGGCGAGCAGCAGCGGCAGGAACTGGTAGGCGACGACGACGAACCGTCGGTAGGCTCGAAACATCAGCTACGACCCTCGTACGGACGTGTCATCGGTGACCGATCGCTCCCGTCACGAGATGGGGATCTTCATCCCGCCGTCGGCGGACGATTTCGGAAGGGTGAGCGTCAGTACCCCGCGCTCGATCCGTCCCTCGGCGTCGGCCCCCGTCGCGTCGCTCGGGAGCGGCAGTTCGGCGTCGAGAAAGAGGTCACGCTCCTCGGAAACGTACCGGAATCCCTTCGGAACGGCCTTTTCGCGTCGGGCCTCGATCGTCAGCCGCCCACCGTCGACCGTGATATCGACCGTTTCGGCGGTCGCCCCCGGCAGGTCGACGATGAGGAGGTAGGCGTCGTCGTCCTCCAACAGATCGGCGAACACCGTCTCCGGGAGATCGTCGAGCGCCTCGCGCAGTTGCATGTGCCGCGGTACGAGCGCAAGCGCGTTAAAGCCCCCGATGCCGGTCATCGAGCGCTGTCTCGTGCGGTGGCGATCCCTCCACCGCCACAACACCCATGTTCCGACCGGCCCGAGGCGTATCCATATGTCCTCCCGCCCGGAGCGCGCGCTCGATCGCCCGACGTCCGAATCAGGACCGCCGTCCCCGTCCATCGTGGCTCGCCCGGACGCCGACTTTCGGTCCGCGTTCGGGGTTCACCTCAGCGTCATCGCCGTCGGATTCACGCCGTCCGTCGCGTCGACGACCGGAATCGCCGGTATGGACCGGCTCTATCCGCTCACGCTTGCGGTCTTCTCGGTCGTCGCCGTCCTCGGGTGGTACGCCATCGGCCGCTGGCGAGGTGTCCCCGAACGCCTCGGCTCGACCGCGGCCCGGTATGGTTTCGCGGCCGTTCCCGTCGGCTGTTTCGCCGCGCTCGTCGTCGGAGCACCCGTTTTCCACACCCCGTCCTCGGGCGTCGGGGGCGCGCTCTTCGGCGGCACGGGATCGTTTTTCACCGGGCTGCTGCTCGCGATGATGGCTCGGAGCCGATACGTCGCGGCGATCTGCGACGACCGGGAACCGCTGGCGGCCTGGCGAGCCAAGACCGCACCGCGGGCGCGTCGCCGCCACTCCGTGGTCGGCGGTCTCGGGTTCGCGCTCGGGGTCACACTCGCGATCGTGGGGTCGTTCTTCGACCATCCGATCGTCGGCGCGGGCGGCAACCTCCTCGTGGGCACGAGCGCTGCGACCGTCGGGGCGATCGTCCGAGACGACACCTTCCGCGCCCACGCGTTCGGCCTCGAGATCGTTCCGCCGATCGGCCGACGGTTCCTCCCGTGGGATCGAATCGTCGGCTACCGGCTCACAGACGACGAACTCCGACTCGAACGTCGCTGGCGACCGGCGTACCGATGCGATCGCACCGAAATCGAGGATGTCGATGCGGTCGTCGCCGCCCTCCAGCGGGTTCTGTGACGCGCGTCACTCCGTTCGGCGTGCGCGTCCGGTCACGTCGCCCTCGTATACCACGCCCCGTTCGCCGTCGACGGTGACGACCGCCCCGTCCTCGGTCGTCGCCGGTACGGTGACGCCTGAGACCATCGGGACGCCCAGCTCGCGGGCGACGATCGCCGGATAGCCGGTCAATCCGGAGTCGGCTGCGACGATGCCCGCGATCTTCGACACGTCGCCGTCGAACTCCCCCTCGAAGTCGGCAGGGAGGACGAGGATCGACCCTCCGGAGATCTCGCTCAACTCGCCCCGTTCGCTCCTGACGATTGGGGCCGCCACCTGTCCGGCGACGACCGCCCGGCCCGTCGCGATCGTCTCGGCGACGACGTGTACCTTCAGCGTGTTCGCCACGTCCGCCTCCGGGAACTCGCTCATCATTCCGGCGAGAACGACGATCGTGTCGCCGCTCGCCGCGACGCCGGCGTCGACCGCGCTTTCGACCGCCGTCTCGATGATCTCGTCCGCGTCGGCCGCGTACGCCGCATAGCGCGCGTCGATCCCCCACGAGACGGCGAGCTGTCGCCGCACGTCGTCGTTGGGCGTCGCAGCGACGATCGGCACCGACGGCCGGAACTTCGCGGCCTTGCGGGCGGTGTACCCCGATTCGGAAACGGCGACGATCGCGCTCGCGCCCACGTCGCTCGCGAGGTAGCGCGCGGAGCGAGCGACGGCGTCGGTTCTGACGCCCCGATCGGCCGCCGGGACTCGGCTGTCACGCGTGTCAGCGTACTCGCCGCTCTCCTCGATCCGCTCGGCGATCGCCGCCATCGTCTCGACCGCCTCGACGGGGTGTTCCCCGACAGCGGTCTCGCCGGAGAGCATCACGGCGTCGGTTCCGTCGAAGACTGCGTTGGCTACGTCCGAGGCCTCAGCTCGCGTCGGCCGCCGCGACCTGATCATCGACTCGAGCATCTCGGTCGCCGTGATGACCGGTATCCCGGCGTCCACGCACCGCCGGATGATTCGCTTCTGGATGATCGGCACGTCCTCCAGCGGACACTCGACGCCGAGGTCGCCACGGGCGACCATGACACCGTTCGCCGCGTCGACGATCCCGTCGATGTTGTCGATCGCCGCCGCGCGCTCGATCTTCGCGATCACCGGCGTGTCCGGCGCGCCGAATTGCTCCAGTGCGTCCGCGATCTCGTAGACGTCGTCGCCGTCGCGGACGAACGACGCTGCGACGAGATCGACGCCCTCCTCGGCGGCGAGTCGGAGGCTCGCCTCGTCTTCGGGGCCGATGAGTTCGAGGTCGAGGTCGACGCCTCGCGTCGTCACACCCGACCGCGAACCAAGCTCGCCGCTCGAATCGACGCGCGCGAGGACTGTCTCGCCGTCGACGCGCTCGACGGTCGTCTCGATCCGACCGTCGTCCAAGAGCACCGTGTCCCCCGGTTCGACGGCGGCGATCGAGTGGCTGAGACCGATTCGCTCCGGGGAGACCGTCGTTCCCTCGACGAACTCGACGGCGGTTCCGGACGCGAACTCGGTCGGGGCGTCCGTCTCGGCCGTCCTGACCTCTGGGCCACGCAGGTCGAGCATGACCGCGAGCGGCGTGTCGGTCCCCTCGTCCACCGAACGCACGTCCGCGACGAGCGCTCTGCGACCGGCCGGGGTGCCGTGGCTCGCGTTCAGCCGGGCGACGGACATCCCCGCGTCTGCGAGGCGACGGATCGTGGCTCGATCGTCGGAGGCGGGTCCGAGCGTGGAGACGATCTTGACGTTTCGCATACACCGTCTGATGCGACTGAGGATAAAAATCCGAGGTTCGGTGACCGTCGCACTGTACGTCGTCGCTGCCCGGCGCTATTCGCGGAAGCGCGTGATCGCTTCGAGCTCGGCTTCGTCGACGTCCTCGAAGGCGTCACGGGCGATGACGTGTCGGTGAACCTCGTCCGCGCCGTCGACGAGGCGGAACTGGCGGACGCGCTCGTAGAAGTCCGAGATCGGTAGGTCTTTTGCGATCCCGTTGCCGCCGCAGAACTGGAGGGCGGTGTCGATGGCTTCCTGAGTGGCGTTCGCGGTGAACGTCTTCGCCATCGAGACGCCGACGCGTGCCTCGCCACCGGCGTCGATCTCGTCGGCGACCTGCCGGACGAGCGCTCGCGCCGCCGCGAGCTCGGTTCGCCGGTTGGCGATCTCGTGTCGCGGGGCCTGCTTGTCGGCGATCGGCGTGCCGAACGCTTCCCGCTCGGACATGTACGCCTTGGCGATGTCGAGCGAGCGCTGTGCCATCCCGGAGTAGCGCATGCAGTGGGTCAGGCGAGCGGGGCCGAGCCGCTGTTGGACGTGCGTGAAGCCCTTGCCCTCCTCACCGAGGAGGTGCTCTTCGGGGATGCGGACGTCGTCGAACGTGATCTCGGCGTGGCCGTGAACGTCGATCGCCGCGCCCATGTGCGGAATGTTTCTGACGACTTCGACCCCATCGGCCTCCGCGGGGACGATGAACATCGAACAGCCATCGTAGGGATGGGCCTCCTGATCGGTGCGGGCGAACACGAGGAGAAAATCGGCGCGGATGCCGTTCGTCGTCCACCACTTGTGGCCGTTGATGACCCAATCGTCGCCGTCCTTCTCGGCGGTCGTCTGCAACATTTTGGGGTCGGAGCCGCCGCCCTGCATCGGTTCGGTCATGCAGAATCCGGAGACGAGCTTACCCTCGACGAGCGGTTTCAGGTACTGCTCCTTTTGCAGCTCCGTTCCGAGGAGTTCGAGCGTGTGCATGTTCCCCTCGTCGGGCGCGTCGACGTGCATCGCCTCCTCGCCGAGGATGCTGCGGCCGGCCTCCTCGAACAGCGGTAACGCGTCGCGGAAACTGTACCCCATCCCGCCGTACTCCTCGGAGATCTGCGGACAGTACACGCCGTAGTCGCGCGCCGCGTCCCGGAGTTCCTCGATCGTCCCCTCGGAGACTGACATGCCGCCCTTTAGCTCGCGTTCCTTCGGGAGGACGACCTCTTCCATCAGTTCGTGGGCCCGCTCGGCCAACTCGACGGCCTCGGGTGAATCGTCGTACGATAACATACCGTCGTCTACCGCCCTGCTGGTAATAAACATGTGGCATATAGCTCACAATGTTAGGTCGTCGACGAATCGGCCGATAAAACGGTAACCGTCGAACCGGTACTACCGGTTCGACCCGTCCGACGCGCGCGCCCGACGGCCGTCGATCAGAACACCGAGTCGGCCGTCGCCGCCCCCACGACGCTGAACACCGACCCAACCGCGATCGCTTTCGCCGTGACCACCAGCCGTTCGAGCCCGGAGAGGGCTGCGAGGAACGTCCCCGGGGCGCCGAACGCGAGCGCCAGAACGATGACGGCCCCGTAGGCGACCAACATCAACGAGAGGAACCGCGCCGGGATGCCGCCGACGTCGAACTCGTCGTCGGGGTCCCGGCCGGCCGCCTTGTACAGCGCGGCGTAACCGACGCCGAACACGATCATGACGGTCACGAGCGTCTGGACGGTCGACATGTTCTCCGCGAGCACCCACACCTCCTCCGTGACGACGAACGGTCCAGCGAGCAGGAAGCCGCCGACGATCTGTTGGGCGGAGTCGGCGATCCGGAACGGGCGCCGAGAGAACCGTCGCATACGCCGCCGAACGGCGTCGGCGTTTATATCCGTTGTCGTCTCATCCCCGCGTTCCAACGCCGAAAATCGATCACAGCTCGATCCGTTCCAGATCGAGTTCCAACTCGGCGACGTGGTCGTTGTAGGCGTCGACGAATCCCGAAAAGCGCGACGCGTACTCCCGGACGTCGGTCGCCGACGGCGGCCCGTACTGCGAGAGCAGATAGACGCCACCTGAGCCGCCCGCCCGGAGGTACGACACCGTATCTCGCTCGCGCTTCAGCTCCCACCGTGTCGCATCGACGCGGGCGGCGAAGGTCCCGTAGTCGGTCCCCTCGTAGCGGTAGAGTTCGCCAGCCATCTGATCGCAGCACGCCTCGATCCGATCGACGATGCGGTTGCGCTCGGCGACGACCGATCCGGTCGATTCGACGCTCGGGAAATCCGCGTCCACACCGTCGAGGACGCCGTCGAGCGAGGCCACGTAGTCGTTGTACGCCGCGACGAACGGCGCGTAATCTTCGAGCGCGCGCGCCAGCGCCTCCGGTTCGGCCGGCGACTGCGTCGAGACGACGTACGTCTCGCCACCGCCGCGGGGATCGTAGCGGACGAATTCGATGTCGCCCGCCTCGTATTTGACCGTCCACTCGCCCCGATCGGTCGAGAACGATCGTCGGCCGTAGTCACCGCCTTCGATGCGCGCGACGTTGTAGGCGATCTGCCCGGCGTGATCTTTGATTGCGGCGAGCAGTTCGTCCCGTCGTTCGGTGACGGCCGCGACGTCCGCGGCATCGAGATCCAGTTCCGACAGTAGCGTCATTGGGTGGATCGATGCGCGCCGTCGGGATAACCGATCCGAAGCCGACTCCCCCGTATCTGTCGGCCCCGGAGCAGGTTCAGCTACGAATATATAGTACCTTGGTGTACATTCACGAATGTCAGTAGGACAGGAGTTGTTGGACGTACCGCTTCCGGAGATGGTCGCGAAGTTGGGTGCCGGAATCGCCGACGCCCAACACCAACTGGATATGAACTCAGTCGAGGTCGCGAAGACGCTCGCCGAAACCGAGATCGAAGTCGTCCCGGCGATCACCCGGACCATCAGCGCCGACGGAAGCGTCGACTACTCCGCCGCCGAGCCGATCGACGTCTCGCTCCTGCAGGCCGGCCTGTTTCCGACGTTCTATCAGTTCTCGGAGGCGACGATCGAGGTCGAGATGGACATCAAGACGACGACCGAAACCGAGACGAGCATCGACGTCAGCACGGGTGGGAGCGTCGGATTCGGTCTGTGGAGCGCCCGAATCGACGTCGACGTGAGCCACAACCGGAAGTTCGGCAAGGAGGTCCACGGGACGAGCCGCCTCAACACGACGATGGTCCCGGTACCACCACCGCCGTATCTCTTCCCCGAAGTGGAGACCGTGGACAACCGATCGACGGACGAGTGACCGCTATGTCACACTACGCTCGCCGTGCCGGGAGGGGGCCCGCCGCCTGAGATGCCGATCAGACCACGCGATCTCCGCACACGCGGCGTCCCGTCCCGAAAACCGGTCCGTCCGGAGCGAGAGTTGCCGTTCGACGATATGCTCTATCTGCTGGCCGAGAGCGTCGCGACCGCGCAGGCGAAGCTCGATCTCTCGACCGCCGAGGTTCTGGAGACGCTCGCCGAGACGGAAGTCGACGTCGTCCCACAGCTCACGCGCCGAATCGACGGTGAGGGACGCGTGCGCACGGACGCCGCACCGGCCGAGTCGAGGTCTTTGCTCGATCTCGGTTTTACCCCGACGCGGTATCAGTTCTCGGAGGCGACGATCGATATCGGACTCGACATCAGCGTTACCGAAGCGGAGACGACCGACTCCGAATCGAGCGGCCGGGAACTCGGCCTTCGGGCGGGGACCTACGAACTCACAGAACAGCGAAAGTTCGACCGAAACGTGACCGCGAATGCACAGATACGCGCCGTTTTGCAGCCGGTCCCGGTCCCGATCGGTCTCCAGCCGGCCGAATCGAGAGACGACGGCGGTGAGTCCTGATGGCGACCGAACGGTGGCTCTCGCGGCCGCTCTCCGAACTCGTCCGCAGCGTCGCCTTCTCGGTCGCCGAGAGTCAGGAGGCGCTCGATCGACGGTCGGCGCGGGTCCAGCGGGACCTCGAACGCGCCCTCGCCGACGACGAACTCGACTACGCAGTCGACGCTTCGTGGCTCCGGTTCTCGGAAGTCGAAGCGGACCTCCGAATCACCGTCTCGATCGAGGGGGAAGAGATCACCGACGACCGGGGCACAGTCCGCGGATATCGACCGAGACTCAACGCGGCCCCGCTCTCGCCGCGAACCCGGTCGGCCCATGATGTGAATGCGGAGATCGCGAGTGACGTTCGGTTCCGGCTCGCGCCGAGCGTCCCCGAACGGATCGATCCGACCGGCCCCGGACCGGAACGCACCGAGCCATGACGTGGGATCTCCGAACCCGCGATCTCGCCCTCGACGAGTCGGCGTTCACCGTCGAGGAGCTTCCGTACCTCGAAACACAAAAGCTCGACCTCGCCGAACGGGCGGCGATCGAACGTGCCGTCATCCAGCGCGAACGAGTGATTACGGACCTTCAGCGCGGCGTCCTCGAACTCCGCAGCGAGCGTGACACGCTCGCGGACCGCCTCTCACAGCTCGAATCCGAGCGGTCCGAACTCCGCGATCGCCTCGACGAATTGCGGGCCGAGCGACCGGCGATCGAGCCGAAGCGACTGTTCTCGAGCTTCGAATCCGCGTTCGACGGGCTCGACGCCGACATCGGTCACCGCGGCCTCTCGATCGGCGATATCGACGTCACGCTAAAGGCGAACGTCACCGAGTCGGACGGCGACGTTCGCTTTTACCTCCCGTCGCTCGACGAGCGGTCCGCGACCGAAAACCTCAGCCAACTGTCGTTCACGATCCGTAGCGACGCGTCCGACCGATCCGACGATCCTGGGTACGTCGACATTCCGGACCTCGTGGGCACGTCGCACGACGTCGCGGCTCGCCGACTGACGGCGGCCGGCTTCGACGTCGGCGAGATCACGGTCGTCGACGATCCACGCCTCGCCGTCGGCACGATCGTCGACCAGTTCCCCAAGCCGCTGGCGGTCGCCCCGCCCGGTTCGCCGATCGACCTGACAGTCGTCGGCGAGCCCAGCGACGGCGGCGAGTCCGATGACGGCTCAGCGCCCGAACCGAACGCATCCGAGACGACGGAGGAGCGACCGCAGGACGGTGACGAGGATATCGAGAACGGCACGCCAATCGAGCGCCGTGACGAGCCCGTCGTCGGCGAGGATGCCGATCTGCTGTCGGCGTTCAAGCGGGCCGTCGAGCGCGGTCGGCTCGATCCCGAAACCGAGTTCGCGGCCCGGCTTCGCGATGTCGGCATCAACGATCTCGGCGGGATCGCCGAGCGCTCACCCGAGGAGCTCGCCGATGCGCTCGGTCTGTCTCCGGAACCGATCGAACCGCTCACCGAACGGATCGATGAAGCGCGGCGAAACGAGTTGTCCGTCGAGGCGATCCATGGGATCGGGCCGACGTACGCTGGGCGGCTGGCGGACGCCGACGTTCGGTCCGTTGGCGAGTTCGTCCGCCTCGATCCCGAATCGATCGCTCGGCTCACGAAGGCGTCCGAAAGTCGTGCCGAGGGGTGGCTCGAACAGGCCAAGCGGCTGGTGGCGTAGCGATGGATATGGCCCAAGCGTTCGGCGCGACCGTCTCCGTCGAGGGACCGCCGTCCGACGCCGAGGGATACGTCTTCGTGAAGCGTCGCCCGGAGGTTGATCACGAGGTGTTCATGGTCCGACTGCTCGCCGACATCGGCGCGCCGGATCGGCTGCTGTTGCATCACCGCTCGGGATTCGCCGTTGTTCGGCTTCCCTTCGGTCGAATCAAGCGACTCCGATCCGATCCGCTCGTCGAAACGGCCGGCGGCATCCAGTTCGACGCCGAACGGTTCGCGGCCGTGACCGGGTCGGGGCCCTGATCGTCGCGTCCGGGTCGGTCACCGCCGATAGCCGGCCAGCGACTCGAAGATCGCGTCGTTCCTCTCGATCGCCGCGGCGAGTCCCTTCACGCCGTCTTTGTCCGCCCGCGTCTCGTCGGCGACGACGGTGACGCGTTCGGTTCCGCAGGGGACGAACCCCATCCCGAGCGTTTCGGCAGTCGCGCGCAGTCCCAACCCGGCGTCCGCATCCCCCGCCAGAACCTTTCTGGGTGGCGATTCGTGCGCTCGAACAGCGATCCCGTAACCGCCGATCGCGTCGGTCAGTTCGCGTCGGTCGACGCCGCGCTCGGCCGCGAGATCGTCGAGCGCCGCGTCGAGCGTCGAGCGCAGTCCGGCGTCGGTCGTCCGGTTGACGAACCGCACGTCGCCGTCTACGAGGGCTGCGAGGCCGTCGATCCCGTCGGGATTGCCGGCGGGAACGACCAGCCCCCACTCGCGGCTCCAACTGCCCAGTTCGGTTCCGTCGGGAAGCGATTCGCCCGTCACGACCGCCACGTCGGTGACGCCGTCCCGGAGCCGTCTGCGCCCTTGCCGGCTGCCGATCGCGAGATAGCGCGGCCGGTCGACGCGATCGAGCAGTCGCGACAGCGCCGGGTCGTCCTCGCCCGCGCCGAAGACGGTCGGTGGGCGAACGTCGGGCGAGAAGAGTTGCACATCGACGCGCTCACCGACATCCAAGTACTCGACGTCCGGCGGGACGGAGACGATTCCATCGGCTTCGACGAGGCTCGTCGTCGCGCCGCTGCCCTTGTCGACCGGGTAGACGAGCGTCTCGCCGTCGCCGTCCATGACGAGCCCGACGGGCATGTATCTGAGCCGACCCTCGCTGTACCGCTCGCGGTGGGCCATCCGCCCCTCGACCGTCGCCGTCTCGGGCTCGGGGACGCCCGCCGCCCGCCTGATCGCCGGGGCGACGAATGCCTGAAAGATCGTCAGCGCCGAGACCGGATACCCCGGCAGCCCGACGTAGGCGCTCCCGTTGAGCCGCCCCACGAGCATCGGTTTGCCGGGCTTGACCGCGACCCCGTGGAGGAGGAGTTCGCCCGTCTCCTCGACGACGCGGTAGATGACGTCGACCGCCGACGCCGAGGTCGACCCCGACGAGAGGACGAGATCGCACTCCGCGGCCGCCTCGCGGAGCGTCGCCTCCATCGCGTCGTAATCATCGCCTGCGTGGGGGTATAGTCGCGCCTCGCCGCCGGCGTCCTCGACCGCGGTCGCGGTCGTGTAGCTGTTGACATCGTATATCTGTCCGGCGGCGCTATCGAGCGGGTTGCCGGGACGGACGAGTTCGTCGCCCGTCGAAACGATCCCGACGGTCGGCCGCCCGCGGACCGGCACCGACTCGACCCCGATCGCCGACAGCAGTCCGATCTCTCGCGGCGTGATCGTCGTCCCCGGCCCGAGCGCGCGCTCGCCGGCGGCGATGTCAGCCCCCGCGAACATGACGCGATCGCCGGGCGCGAGCGACGTTCTGACGAGGATCGTCTCGCCGTCAGCGGCGCTGTCCGTCCGTTCCACCATCACGACTGCGTCCGCGCCCGGCGGCAGGACGGCCCCCGTGGAGATCTCCGCGCACTCGCCGGGACCGACGTCGACGGTCGGTTCTACCCCCGCGTGGACCTCGCCGATACACCTCAATTCGGCCGGATCGGCCTCGTCGGCACCGAACGTGTCGGCCGCTTTGAGCGCGTAACCGTCGACGCTCGCTCGATCGAAGCCGGGCACGTCGAGGTTGGCGTCAACCCGTTCGGCGAGGATGCGACCGCGGGCTTCCCGGAGCGGGACTGTTTCGGCGTCGGATTCGAGGTCCAGCGAGGCGATCGCCTCCCGGGCCGCCTCGGGCTCAGCGAGGTCGCGAAACTGTTTTCTATCCATTGTACTCCCAGTTTTCGACTGCGACGGTCTCGCCCGCCGGAATCCCCTCCCGACTCTCCTCGACGACGACCCATCCATCCGCGAGGGCGACGCTCGAGAGAACGCCGGAGCCGCTGGCGCGCGTCGGGGTGGCTTTGAAGCGCGTCCCGTCCGCATCGTCGCCCGCTTCGAGCGTGACGCGCACGAACGTCCGAACGCCCGGTTCGCTGCGGATCTTCCGTGCGAGCGTCGCCTCCCGCGTCGGTAACGGCTCCGGATCGGTCCCACCGAGGTGTTTGATCAGCGGCCGGAGGAACTGGACGGCGTTGATGATGGCGGCGACCGGATAGCCGGGGAGCATGACGACGGTGATGCCCTCGACGCGGCCCAACGCAACCGGATGCCCCGGCTTCAGGGCGACGCCGTGGACGAACACCTCGCCGAGATCCTCGACGACCTCGGGGATGAGATCGCGCTCGCCGACCGAGGAGCCGCCGGTCGTGACGACGACGTCGCGGACGAGATCTCGCTGGATCGCTGCCCGGAGCGCGTCGCGGTCGTCGGTGACGATCCCGCGCCGCGTCACGTCGGCACCCCATCGCTCGGCGAGCCGGGAGATGGTAAACCGGTTGGTCTCGACGACCTCGCCGGGGTCGGGATCGGCCTGCACGAGCTCCTCGCCCGTCGGGATGACGGCGACCTCCGGGAGCGCAGCGACCTCGACGGTGTCGATGCCGGTCCCCTTCAGCAGGCCGAGGTCCGAGGGCCGGAGTAAATGTCCCGGTTCGTAGAGCCGCTGGCCGGCCTCGACGTCCTCGCCGACCGGGGCGACGTTTTCGCCCTCGCCGACGGCGTCGAACACCTCCAACTCGTCGCCGACCCGTTCGGTCTCCTCGATCATCACGACCGCGTCCGCGCCGTCCGGCAGTTCACTCCCCGTGTGGACGCGGACGGCCCGGCCTGGGCCGATCGTCTCGTCAGGGCGAACGATCGCGGGTGAGCGACCCGACGCGCCGAAGGTGTCCTCGGCGCGGACGGCCCACCCGTCCATCGCCGCGCGGGCATAATGTGGAACGTCTCGGAGCGCGTCGACCGGCTCCGCGATCACGCGGCCATCCGCCACGGACAACGAGAGCCGCTCGGTCCGATCGATCGGCGGGACATCGAGCAGCGACTCGCGGGCGTCGGCCACCCGGGTCCGCTCTTTGAACCCTGCTGTGCGTAGATCCGTCATAGGTTCACTCGGTGCTCCGTCGGCAAAAAGGGTCAGTTCCAGCCGCGTCCGCTCTCCCTCGTCTTCGTCGCACCTGACACACGAAGATACTGCCTCCCGTCATCAGACAGAGAGTCGGCTGTCTTCGCACGCCGCAGGTCCGTCACTCCGCGGCCGAAAGCTTACCACACCTCCACACCACGTGACCGTGTGGAGCGAGTCGAAGTCAGTACCGTCGTCTACGTGCCGCCCGAGGAGGTCTATGAGTTCCTGTTGGCCTTCCGCCGCTATGCGAACTACTCGGAGCATCTCCGATCGGTCAGACAGTTCGGCGATGGCGGGCCGGGCACCGAGTACGAACTCACGTTCGCGTGGTGGAAACTCACGTACACCGCTCGCTCGAAGGTCACCGAAGTCGACTCGCCGAACCGCATCGAGTGGGGAGTAACGAAAGATATCGACGCCGCTGGCCGGTGGCTCGTCAAACCGCTCGTGGACACCGACGGCGAAGCCGAGGAGGTCGAAACCGAGGTAACCTTTGTCGTCGAGTACGCCCCCGGTTCGACCGACGACGGAATCGTCGACCTCCCGCGATTCGTCTCGCTCGGCTGGGTCGTCGAGAAGATCAAACCGAAGATCCGCGCGGAGGCCGAACGGATCGTCCGGCGGGTGGTGGCCGATCTCGAAGGCGAAGAGCGCGACGTCGAGTTGCGGATCGAGACGCGTTGAGTCGGGCCACCGCGGGTTCTCAGCGCTCACTACCCGTCCGGGGGCGGTGACTCTGTCGCGCTATCCGCCACGGTGACTTCCCCGGAGAGCAACTGCGCAGAGGGGGGTGCGATCGTGATTCCTTCCTCGTCGAACCGATGCTTCACCGCTCGGCGGAAGTCGGAGCGAACCACGGGGACGTCTCTGCGTCGCGGATCCCCGATCCAAAACGCCGCCTGCACCGTGATCGCGTTCTCCCCGAGTTCGAGAATCCGCGCGTTCGGCGCTGGCTCGTCGAGGATCGACTCGTGGTCGATCGCGACCCGCTGGAGCTCCAGCAGCGCCCGCTCGGTATCTTCGTAGTAAGCGACGTACACCCGCTCCGTAATCCGATACCGATCGCGTCCGTAGGGTCGGGTGATCGCGTTGCTCGTGAGCTCCGTGTTGGGTACCGAGACGGTCTCGTGATCCGGCGTTCGCACTCTGGTGACGCGGAAGTCGACCGCTTCGACGGTCCCCTCCCCGCCCGGCCACTCGATCCAGTCGCCCACGTTGAAATCCGGGTCGGCGACGAGGAACATCCCGCTAATGAGCGATCCGAACACCTGCTGTCCGGCGATCCCGAGGACGAACGTGAGTGCCGCGATGATGACCGCCGACTCCGAGAGCACCCGTCCGTAACCGGCGGCGATGATGCCCGTCAGCGTCGCGAATCCGATCACGACCACCCGAAAGTACGTTTTCGTGGCCGTCTCGATTGTGGGGTTGTTTCGGTTGCGCGATCTGACCACTCGGGTGGCGAACGGGATGAGAAACACCTGGCCGACGAAGTAGATGATCCCAAACCCCACGACGAACCAGAACAGCTCCGACAACACCTGATCGTACGCCGATAGGATGCCCGCGAGCCAGTCGGGCGGGAAACTCTGGCCGATCATGTACTGAGGTTTGAACGCACCTATAAAAGTAACCCACCGCCGACCGCAGTCACGATGGTTTTTAACCGGGGGCATCGAACCCCCATCGATGCTCGCGGGCACAAACGTCGCCTTGGGCGTGTCGGGTTCCATCGCGGCGGTCAAGACGGTCGAGTTGGCCCACGAACTCCGGCGGCAGGGCGCCGAGGTTCGGGCCGTGATGACGGACGCTGCACGGGGGATCATCCACCCGTGGTCGCTGGAGTTCGCGACCGAGAACCCGGTCGTCACCGAGATCACCGGCTCGGTCGAACACGTCGAGCTGTGCGGCTACGACGGCTGGGCCGACGTCCTCTTGCTCGCCCCCTCGACCGCGAACACGATTGGGAAGGTCGCCGCCGCCGTGGACGACACCCCTGTGACCACGACGGCGACGACGGCGCTCGGGGCCGACGTGCCAGTCGTCGTCGCCCCGGCGATGCACGAACCCATGTACGACCATCCGGGCGTCCTGGAGGCGATCGAGCGCCTGGAGTCGTGGGACGTCGCGTTCGTCGAGCCGCGGATCGAGGAGGGGAAGGCCAAGATCGCGACCGAGGGGGCGATGGTGCTCGACGTCGCGCGGGCGGTGGGCATACGACCGCTCGCCGGGAAGCGCGTCGTCGTGACCAGCGGTGCGACGACCGAGGCGGTCGATCCGGTTCGCGTGCTCTCGAACCGGGCCTCGGGACGCACCGGACGGGCGGTGGCGAAGGCCTGCTACGTCCGCGGCGCGGACGTGACGCTCGTCCACGACGGCGCGGCGGTGCCGTACGCCGACACGATCGCCGTCGAGAGCGCGACCGAGATGCTCGACGCCGTGCGGTCGGCGGTCGAGGACGGGGCTGACGCGCTCGTGTCGGCAGCCGCGATCGGCGATTACACGGTCGACACCGCGGCCGAGAAGATCCGCTCCGGGCGGGAACTCACGCTCGATCTCGAACCGACGCCGAAGCTAATCGACACGATCCGAACCGAACATCCGGAGCTCCCGATCGTCGGGTTCAAACTCGAGACCAGCGGCGACGACGCGATGATCGAGCAGGCCAGAAAGACGCTCGACCGCGCCGAATTGACGTTCGTCGTCGCCAACGACGCCAGCGTCATGGGATCGGATCGGACGCGCGTGTTGTTCGTTTCAGCCGACGATGTCGCCGAACACGAGGGCGACAAGGAGGCTATCGGCGAGCGGATCGCGGACGCGCTGGCCGACGAGTTGGCGTGATCGGGTGCAGGCGATCGTCGTGGTGCCAGGGAACGTCCGGTCGCGACTACCACGATCGATTCCGTTCCGCCGACCGACTCGTCCAGCTCGACCGCCAGCAGCGGTGCGCCGGTCTTCAGCGTGTACGTGTGCTCTGTGACCGTCCCAACTCGCGGTCCGCCGTCGACCGAGACCCAGTCGCGGCGTCCGTCCATACGCGCACTTGTCGCACCGTCCCGGTGTACCCATCGATCTAAGCTCGATTGGTTCGCCCGCATCTACCGTTTCCGCGGCTGAAACGACCCAAACCGCTATCACCGGGTCTTCGGTACTACGGGTATGGCGACGGGATCGGCAACCGACGAGACCTCCGAGCGATTCGGACGGGTACCGTCGGTTCGAGCGGGTGGCCGGGCGCTCCTCTCGGCGCTCGTGTCGGCCCCCGGACGGAGCACGGCGACGATGCTCGTGGCGGTTCCGTACCTGTGGTTGGGGTACTACGTCGTCGGCACCGTCAGCGGTCGACTCGGCGACGTCATCGTGGGCGGCGATTGGTTGACGCTCATGTTCACGGCGTACGCGCTGTTTTCGTCGCTCGCGCTCGCACACCGAATCCTCCAGATCGGGCTGACGGGATTGACCGTCGAGTATCTCCTCGATACCGTCGTCCTGACCTGGCTCACGGCGTTTTATTTCGTCTGGATGCTAGCGCGGGAGCCGGTCGCCACGAGCACGTCGGTGACGGAACTGTACGCGCCGATCCTCGCTCGGGAGGGGGCAGCGGTCCTCTTTGCGGGTACCGCCGGTCTTACTGCGATCGTCGCTGCCGGAATCATCCTCGTTCCCCGCCCCGAGAGCCGACCGTTCAAGAATCAGTTCCGGACCGCGCTCGTGACGTACCCCGTCGCCGTCACGGCGCTGGTGTTGCTGTTTCGGCCGGGGGCCGAGTCGTTGCTTTGGCCCCTCGTCGTCGGGATCTTCATCGGGACGCTCGTCGGTGGCGTCGGACGAATTCACGCGATCACGGGCGCGATCGCGAAGGGGAGCTTTGCGGCGCTGTCGCTCGGCGTGTGGGCCGTCGGTGCGCTCGGGTGGCTCGTCGTCTACCGGCGACGGCCACCGACGGATCACGTCATTCTCGACCACGCAGGATGGGGGCGCGAAGACACGACCGACCGTCGAGAGGACCCCCGTAGATGACGGCGCTCGACATTCACGCCGAGCGCCATCGACTCAAACAGCTCACCGACGACGGCGACGGAACGCTGTTCGAAAACCGTGACGGCGTCGACTGTCCCGCGTGTGGCGCGCAGTTCGTGCGGATGTTCGCCACCACGCGGCGGACCGTCTCGTTCCCGGAGAACGACGGCTCGCGGTTCTGTTTCGTCAGGAGCGACGAGACAGTCCAACTGTTCAGACATTGAGCGATCACCGTGTCGATTTATACGCTTGGGCCGCAGTAAGACGGTCGACGGAGTTCGCCGATTGCACCGATAAATCGGCATACTGCAGCCCTGTCTAACTTCGATTTCATCGGCGACACGGGCGCCGAAACGCCCCAAACTTAATTAGTGGATATGGACGTACGCGAAAGCAGCACGGCCATGGGCGACCCTCCCCCGTCGGGATCCCCGACGCGGGCGTCGTCCACGGGGTGGTATCGGCACAGAACCGAACCGGCCCGGGCTACACGAGGAACTCACAATGATCGATAATCTACTCGGCGGCGGCGATGACGACGATGATCCCGGAGAGAGCGACGTCGACGACATGGACGGTGGGCTCTTCGACGACGGCGACGATCTGATGGGTGACGGGGACGATCTGATGGGTGACGGGGACGATCTGATGGGTGATGATGATGAGTTGATGGGCGACGACATGGGATTCGACGACATGGACGGTGGGGGCGCAGCGACGTCGGCGGAGGTCGACAACCGGATCGACGAACTCGAAAACGAAGTCGCGTCGCTATCTTCGACGGTCAACACGGTCAAAAGCGAGAACGAGCAGATAAGCGAGTCGGTCGGTAACGTCGAGGAGAACGTCCGAAAGCTGCTCGAGGTGTACGAGATGGTGACGCGCGGCGTGAACCCTTTCATCGACGAGAGCGACATGGGCGATGGCTTCGGCAGCGGAACGATCGGTGACGGCTCGATGGGGCTGTTTGGCGACGACGAGGAGGAATCGGAGATCGACAGCTCGGTCGCGGATGCGAGCGCAGACGAGTTCTTCGACGAGGATTTCGAGGACGGGGAGGAGGACGACTTTGATGACTTCGATGATTTCGACGATGACGGGGGGTTCGACGACGAACTGGAGGACGACTTCGACGGGGATTTTGAAGATGACTTCGACGAAGAGTTCGAGGATGATGAAAGCGAAGACGGCGGAAAGTCCTTCGAGGAACTCAAAGCGGAATACGATTCAGGGGAGGCTGAGTGGGACGACGAAGCGGCAACGGACGCTGACGAGCTGGACGATACTGAAACGGACGATCCGGAAATCGGTGAGGATAATTCGGATTTCGATACATCGGCCTCCGACCCCGATCCGAATCTCGATGACCGTAATGACGAGGGAGATATCGACGCCACCGACAATGACGAGGGAGATATCGACGCCACCGACGATGACGAGGGAGGTATTGACGCTATCGACGACGAAGCGGACTCGTCGACGGTCGGTACCGATTCGCCGATCGACGGCGGGAAGCCCTACCTCGAAGCGTTGCCGTCGGGGTACGCCGCCGATATCGTCGTCATGGACTGGCTCGAATTCCTCGTCGAAGAGGCTGGCGTCGACGGGGCGGCTCGAACGATCGCGTACTACGAGACTATAGAGTGGATCGACACTGTGGCCGCCGACGCGCTGCAGACGTTTTTGAACGGCTTCGGTGGCGGAGTCGAGGCTGCCCCCGACCCGCAGTCCTCGTTGACTGTAGAACACCACAACGCGAGCCTCCGATACATCAGCCGTATCGCGAACCCGGACATGGGGATGGTCGCCTTCGACGAGCGAACCGATCGAGGGGGACCTCACGCGAGAAGCGGTATGGGGCGAAGTGGGAGGTATGCCGAACGATCGTTCGATCCGAGCGGACGAGAGCCTGCGAACCGGGAAGTCGAATCCGACGGCGGGCGTGAGATCGACGGATCGGATGACCCCCGAATCATGCGACACTGTCCACCGGATCGCTCCGAGCACGACGAACGGAACGCCGGGGGATTCGACTGGCGCGACGACAACGTTGAGTGACGCGACATCATGCAAAATACACGAAACATACGATCGCTCGGACTCGACGATCACGACCGACTGAACAAAGAGCTCGGCGGGGGGATTCCGCGCGGAAGTATCGTCCTCATGGAGGGTGATTACGGTGCCGGGAAGAGCGCGATCTCTCAGCGGATGGCCTACGGATTCTGCCAGGAGGAGACGAGCGTGAGTGTCCTCTCGACGGAACTGACCATCGGGGGCTTCCTCGACCAGATGAACTCGCTGTCGTACGACGTCGTCGACCACATCCTCAACGAGCGGCTGTTGTTTCTCCACGCCAACCTCGATACCGGTGGCGTCCTCTCCGGTGGTGGCGAGGAGAATCGAATGGATCTCCTCACCAGACTGATGGAAGCAAAGACGATGTGGATGGCCGACGTGGTCGTTATCGATACCTTCGATGCGATCCTTCGAAACGACCCGACGTTCGAGGCGTTGATCCGCAAAAACGAGGAGCGACAAGCCGCACTGGAGATCATCTCCTTTTTCCGCGACATGATCTCCGAGGGGAAGATCATCGTCCTGACGGTCGATCCCTCGACCGTCGACGGTGATGCGATCGGACCGTTTCGAGCGATCGCGGACGTGTTCTTCGAACTGGAGATGGTCGAAGTCGGCAACGACGTTCGGCGACAGATCTCGGTCAAGCGGTTCGCGGGAATGGGCGAGCAGGTGGGTGATTCGATCGGCTACTCCGTTAGATCGGGTACCGGAATCGTCATCGAAAGTCGAAGTGTCGCCTGATAATGACCGAACATGGAACAGCCCAACCGTCCGACGAACTCAGACAGGCCGCGGCAAACAGACCGCACCTCTGGGAGCATCTGAAGAAATTCAAACAGATAACCGGGGAGTTTCCCCTGTTCATAGAGGAGGCTGACGGCGAGTACGAGACGAATCGGCCGAACGTTCTCTACCCGGTCGGGGGGCCGATATACTGTCACATCTACGGTGACGTCGGCCGCGACATGAAGTACTACGCGATCGAGCCGACTCTCTCGGGGGACGAAATGCAGATCTTCGAAGGGGTAAAAGACGAACTGCTGCGGCGCAGCGTCACGAAGAAGGCTCCGACGGGGGAGTCCGAATACGGCGACCAAATCGAGGAATTGCTCGCGGAGTCGACGCGAGTGGATGGGCGGGAGCCAGCGGACCTCCTCGAACGAATTCGGTTCAAGATCGACCCGAATATCACGGAGGTCTCACAGGCGACGTTCGAGAACATCCGATACCGGCTGAACCGTGATATCGTCGGCCTCGGTCCGCTCGAACCGGTCATGCGCGATCCGGCTAACGAGGACATTCACGTCATCGGTCCCAGCGAGTGTTACGTCGATCACGAGGTCTACGGGATGGTGAAGACGACGGTCGACTTCGGAACAGAAGCCGAGTTCGACAGCTGGCTGCGAAACATGGGCGAGCGGATCGGCGATCCGCTGAGCGACTCCGATCCGATCGTCGACTCGACGCTCCCCGACGGCTCCCGGCTGAACGTCATTTACAGCGATGACGTGAGTCTGAAGGGCCCGAGCCTGACAATCCGACAGGGGAGCGAGGTGCCGCTGTCGGTCAACCAGATCACGAACTGGGGAACGCTGTCGCCCGAACTCGCGGCATACCTGTGGCTCTGTCTGGAGAACGAACAGACGGTGTTCGTCGTCGGCGAGACGGCCTCCGGGAAGACGACGACGCTGAACAGCATCATGTCGTTCATCCCGCGGGACTCGAAGATCTACTCGGCAGAGGACACCGCGGAAGTGATGCCGCCACACGACACGTGGCAGCAACTGCTCACCCGCGAGGGCGGCGGCGAGGACTCCCAAGACGTCGATATGTTCAATCTCGTCGAGGCTGCGCTTCGATCCCGCCCCGAATACATCATCGTGGGCGAGGTCCGAGGCGAGGAGGGACGAATGGCGTTTCAGGCCGCCCAGACCGGCCACCCGGTGATGTTGACCTTCCACGCGTCGGACATCGTCTCGATGATCCAGCGTTTCACCGGTGAACCGATCAACGTCCCTGAGACGTTCATGGATAACGCCGACGTGGCGTTGTTCCAGAACCGAGTCAAGCAGGGTGACGACGTGCTTCGGCGAGTGACGAGCGTGCAGGAGATCGAAGGGTACTCCAAGGAGATGGAGGGCGTCGTCACTCGGCAGGTGTTCTACTGGGACCCCGTCGAGGACGAAATCGTCTTTCAGGGGATGAACAACTCCTACGTGTTGGAGGATCAAATCGCCGAGCTACTCGGATACCCGGACACGCGGAAGATCTACGACGATCTCCAGTACCGCGCGGACATCATCGAGCGGATGATTCAAGAGGACATTCTCGGGTACCACGAGGTCAACCAGGCGATTGAGGCGTTCCAGCGCGACGGAATCGAGGGACTTCCGTTCACGGTTCCGCGGAGGGACTGACGGATGGGCACTGCCGGACGAACTGTTCAGGTGACCGAGCTCGTCAGTTCGATCCTCGACGCGTACGATCGGATGGAGATGGAGTCGCGGACGTACGTTCTCGCCGTGCTCCTTCCCACGACAGTGCTTTTCATCGGAACGATCACGCTCGCGATCGTCTGGGAGACGTTGTTTATCGTCCAGGTGTTGTTGCCCGTCCTCGGGGCGGTTTTTCTTCTCACCGGCGTGGCGTATCCGAAACTGGCGGTCGATCGGCGGCGGATCGAGATGGAGAATCGGTTCCACCTGATGGTCACGCACATGACCGTCCTCTCGACGACGAATATCGATCGCATGGAGGTGTTCCGCAAACTCGCGAACGAGGATGAGTACGGGGAGTTAACCGTCGAGAACAGACGCGTCGTTCAGCTCGTCGATACGTGGAATCAGAGCCTCGACGACGCCTTGAGACGGCGTGCTAAGGAGGTCCCGAGCGATTCGCTGACCGACTTATTCGACCGACTCGCATACACGTTGGGGGCGGGCCAAGAGATGTCGGATTTCCTCTTCGAAGAGCAGACCGTCATCATCGAGAACTACTCCACGATCTACGAGCAGTCCCTGGAAAATCTCGATGTAATGAAGGATCTCTATCTGTCGATGGTCCTCTCGATGACGTTCGCGTTGGTCTTCGCCGTCGTGCTCCCGATCCTGACCGGAACGAACCCGACGTGGACGGTCGCGGCGGTCATCGCCATGTTCGTGTTCGTCCAGATCGGGTTCTTTCTCGTCATTCGTGCGGTCGTTCCCTACGATCCGCTCTGGTATATCGAGGAGGGCTACAGAACGCGGTCGAAGCAGCTGCTCGTCGGGAGCTCGGCCGTCGCAGTGGCCGGGTTTTTACTGATCGTACTCTCGATGCTCGCGAGCACGTTCGGCGTTGCGCCGTTTACCACGTTGGTACCGATGGAATCGATCCCGACACCGCTGTATCTTGCGATTCCGACGCTTCCGTTTCTGTTTCCGGCGCTCGTCTTTCGGCGGGAAGAAAAGGCGATCGTAGATCGGGACACCGAGTTTCCGAGTTTTATCCGCGCTCTCGGAGCTAGCGAGAGCGCGAAACAGTCGACGACCTCAGTGGTGTTGAGAACCCTCCGAAAGAAGGACTTCGGGGCGTTGACGCAAAACCTCAACGACCTGTATCGACGGCTGAACATGCGCATCGACACCGAGAGCGCGTGGCGATATTTCGCCGAGGATACGAACTCGTACATCATCCAGAAGTTCAGCGAGATGTACCTTATCGGCCGCGAGATGGGTGGTAATCCGAAAGTACTCGGCGAGTTGATCAGCCAGAACATGAATCAACTCGCCCAGCTGAGAGAGCGACGGCGACAGGTGACCGTGACGCTAATCGGGCTGTTGTACGGCATCAGCGCAGCATCGGCGTTCGCGTTCTTTACCGGGCTCGAGGTCGCAGTGATAATGTCCGGATTCGACATCGACATTGGAAGCAGCGCCGCCAGCTTCGGGCAACTCCTGCACACGGACATGTATAACGTGCCGCTTCTCAGATATCTGTTGCTCCTCATTTTACTTTTTAACGGAGTTATCTCCTCGCTGACGATCCGAACCGCCGACGGCGGACACTACGGAAACGCGTTCCTCCACTTCGTCGCGCTGATATGGGTCGGCTGCCTCACGGCCGTCGCGACCGAATCGCTGATTAGCGTGCTCCTAGATGTGGACGTATGAGCGGGGACGAACGCGCCGTCGCCGATTTCGTCGGGCGATTTGTGAGGAACCCGTCGGCCGGGTCCATCGAACATCCCGAGACCGGTCGTATCGTGATGAGCCAAATGCGGCTCGTGATCGCGGGTGACGACGAAAAGCTAACGACCCCACTATCGAACGTTGTCGATGTCGTCGTCGGGAACGCTCCACCGGATCTCCGGGATATGTTCGACTCCGCCGTGACCGTCGGATACCGGGCAGACGGAGACAGGGTCGAAACGGTCGTCATCGAGGGGGGCTCGGAGACGATCGAACGGTTCCGGACGGTCCTGTTCAGATGTCTCCTCGGTGGGACGAAAGCCTATATCAGGCATCCAGCTCAGGTTGGCGGGCGCGTAACCGATACCCCAATAAAAAAGGCGAAGTTATCCATATCGTCCGACGGCGTCGCATTCAAAACGGGGACGGCGACGTTTCGGATCGCGATCGAAAACGTCATTGGCTTCGAACGCGCCGATCGATCGATCGGCGGTGGAGACGGCCCGACGCTACTGATCAGACACGCCGACGACGGAGAGGTGACAACCTCGCTCGTCTCCCCGCTTTCGACCCGACGACTGAACATTCTCGGCCGATATCTCCGTATCGAGTACGGGACGCTCCTGAGCGACGTAGCCGAGATTGATCTCAGCGAGTCCGAAACACGGTTGTTGGTCGCCGTGTACGCAACCGGCGGCGATATCGACTTCGCGAGCGTCCTCGACGGGGATGCCGCCCGAGCGACGAACGCCGTGAACGCCCTCCGCGAGAAGGAACTGATCGAGGACGGGCCGACGGGTCTTTCGCTGACGACGCACGGCCAAGTCATGGTGAACCAGCGACTCGAGGACGTAAACGTCTGACTTTCGCGACGAGGTCGGAATGCTATGGCGATGAAAAACGCGGCGGTCGTCCCGGATCGGGAGCGTTATTGCTGGTTCATGGATTCGCTCGCGATGTTTCTTCCCCGTGGCTTCAGCGCGACTTCGCGCCGAATCCGGACCTCCTGGAGCACGTCTAACTCGACGAGTTCTTCGTAGATCGATTCGACTTCGTCGGGGTCCATATCGAGAAACTCCGGGACCTCGAAGGACGAAACACCCGAATACAGCGCCATCAACACCTCGGTTTCGGCCGTGCTCAGATCGATCGACGAAGAGTTCCGATCGGCACCGCGACGGAGCACCGACCCCAACACCGAGCAGTGTTTTTCGTTCCCTGAGAGGTACGTCTCGACGCTCGTTCCGTCCTCCGTGTGTTCGGCCTCGAGAACCGGACGCTCCTTCGATCGAACGGATCTGGAATCCCGCTCGACGGTCCCGACGTCGTCGATTTCTATCGGGATGAATGAGCCGTCCTCGACGGCGAGGTTGACGGCACCGTCACCGAGTTTCACGCGGGCTTTCTTCCAGTTGACGCTCTGGACGACGCCCCCCTCGATGGCCGGGTGCTTGACGAGGACCATACTGCCGTCGACGATCGTCTTGTGCAGCGTACGCTCGAACTCTTCGGAGTCACCGGTCGAAACCACGTAGACGTCTCGGCCGACCCGAATACTCACATAGTTTGAGACCTGTGCAATCGCCTTGTTGACGTCGTATCGTCCCTCGACCGTGTCGATATTCGAGACCGAGACCGTCCGCTTTCCGTTCGCCCCAGCGAGGATGATCCGCCGGTTAGAGAGGAGTATTCGCCCATCCGTCCAGTCGACGTCGGTGGTCTTCGAGCCGTCCCGAACGACCTGTGCGAACCGTCCGGTCGTATCGAGCAGTTTTCGCTCCGATCTGCTCACTGGCGACCACCTCCGCCGAGCCCCCCGAGTTTCGAGAGCGCCGAAAACGCCCCCTCGCGGAGCTCGTCGTGTTCGGTGCTGTCGACCAAGTCCTCGAGCTCCGATCGCGTTTTCTCTCCGCCGATTTTACCGAGGACGAAAAGCGCCTTCGACCGCGCTTCGAGGGGCGCACTGGGATCGATACACAGCTCCAGTAGCTCGGATTCGAGTGACGGACCGGAAAGCCGTGCTAGACTCGTCGCCGCGAACTGTGCCGTCATCGTATCGTCGTCACTCAGCGCGTCGACGAGCGCCGTCCGAGCCGTTGGCTCGTACTCGTCTCCGAGGACGCGACCCAGGAGCCACGCGGCGTTCCGTCGTTGTGGCGCGCCCGAGCTCTCGGTCAGTATTTCTGCGAGCGGCGGTATGACATCGTCTGCAGTCGCCGAACCGAGTCGATCCGCGGCGGCGTTTCGCACGTCATGACTCTGCTGTGGGGGAGCGTTTGACAGAGTCTCGACCAACGAGAACATCGCGGTCCGGCGGACCGTCTCGTCGTCGTCTCCCAGTAGCCTGACCAGTGTGTCGACGGGCGTGACGTTGCCAAACTGTCCGAGCGCATCCGCGACGACGCGACGGATCGTCACAGTTTCATCGTCGGCTGCCTCCAGCAGGACGCTCAATGCGCCCTCCGTTCCGATCTCACCGAGGGCGTCCGCCGCGCCCCGCCGAACGTCGACGCTCGGATCGTCGTGAAGGCGGTCTTCGAGCGCTTCGACGGCCTGTGGATCGCCGATGCGGCCGCAGGCGACAGCCGATCGAGCCCGCACCCGTGAATCGGGATCCGAGAGTCGTTTTACCAGCGCGGGCGTCGCCTTCGAGTCACCGATTCGCCCCAGTCCGCTCGCGGCGGCCATCCTGAGCTCGGGGCGGTTATCCGAGAGCGATTCGACGTACGCCTGTGCGGTAACCCACTCGGCCGCCGACCCCAGATCCGTCTCGGAAAGCTCATCGATCACCCGCTCGAGCGACTCCGCCCCGTGTTTATCAAGTGCATCGATCGCCGCCGCTCGAACCTTCTTGTTCGAATCGTCGGTGACCGTAGAGACCAGTACGTCGATGACGGAAGATCGATCTGAATCCCCCTCGTTCAGTTCCGGATCGGTCGAAATCGATGTATCCTCACCCACCAAGAGGTCGTCATTGTCGAAGTCTTCGGACTCGAACAGGCCGCCGATAATCTGGGCGGCTCGAAGCCGGATGGAGGGATTCCCGCTCCGCTCCAGCGTCTCGGTGAGGGTCTCGAGGTCACCGTCGCGCTCCAACTGATACAGCGACATCTCAGTCCCTCCGGTAGATATGCGCCCCTCTGTCGTACGCCTCGTAGTGTTCTCTGAACGAGTGCGGGAGCGTCTCGGATTTGCCGATCGTCAAGAATCCGCGATCGTTGAGGGCGCTGGTAAGCATCTCGAAGATCGGCTCCTTGTACGACCGATCGATGTATATCAGCAGGTTCCGACAGAGGACGAGGTCGTAGCCGCGCTTTCGGGGGCCGCTTATGAGATCGTGCTGTTCGAACGAGACCATGCGTTTGACCGACGGCCGGATGGAGAACGACCGGTCGCCGTCGATATCGACGTGTTCAGCCGGGGACGAAAGCGACGCGAGTTGGCTCTCGATGTCCGTCGTCCGGGTTGATTCGTACACGCCAGCGCGGGCCGTTTCAAGAATCTCAGCGTCGATGTCCGTGGCGGTAATTTCGATCGATTGCTCCCGGATCTCGGGGTCGTCCCGCGCCAGCATCGCGATCGAATACGGCTCCCGGCCGTCTGCGCAGGCTGCGCTCCAACACTGGACGGTACGTTTCGACGCGGTTAGCTCGCGAAGCACGTCTCGGAGGCGCTCCCACACCTCGGGGTTTCGGAAGAAACTCGTGACGTTGATGCTCAGCGCGTCCAACAGCGCCTCGCGTTCGTCGCCGTCCGTCGAGAGTACGTCGAGGTACCCCGTGTACGCCGAGCAGTCGGTCCGTCGCATCCGCGCCGAGATCCGTCGGTCGAGATACGACTCGTTGTACGAAGAGGGCTCGAACGCCATGCTGTCGTCGATATATTCGATGACGGCCGACAGCCCCCGATCGGTTCCGGTACGGTTCATTCTTCGAGACTCACCACGTCGAGGATCGGAACGATGTTTCCGTCGCCCAAGATGGCCGTGCCGCCGATACCGGGTATCCCGCTCAGTGGTCCTTCGAGCGGCTTGACAACCACCTCCTCCTGATCACTGAACGAATCGCACCGAAGCGCAACCGGACGGACCGACTGCCGGATGCGAACGAGCATCTCGTCGTCGTCATCCGAGGCTTCAGCGAGCGTACCGCCGTCCGCGGCCAACGTTTCGCCGTCGGCGAACGCCGCCTCGCCGTCGAGATGGAGGGCGTCTCCCAGTTCGATGACCGGATACACCTCGTCGTCGTGTCTGACGACCTCGGTGCCGTGGACGGTCTCCGTCTCCGCCGCGTGCGTCAGCTCGTCGATGTTCTTGATCGGAATGCCGTACTCCCGGTCGCCGACCGCGACGAACAGCACATCGACGATGGCGACCGAGACGGGGAGTCGGAGTTCGACGGTGGTCCCCTCGCCGAGTGCGCTCTCGACGTTCACCGTCCCGTCGAGCTGTTCGACCGTGCTGTGAACGACGTCCATACCGACGCCCCGCCCGCTCACGTCGGTGACCTCTCCCGCGGTCGAGAACCCGGGATGGAAGACGAGATCGTACGCCTCGTCGTCCGACAGCGTTTCGGCCTCGGATCGGGGGATGACGTTCTCCTCGGCCGCCTTGGCTCGCATCTCGTCGGGATCGATTCCACCGCCGTCGTCCGACACGGCGATCGTCACGTGGTCTCGCTGTCGCGACGCGCGCAGTTCGATCGTCCCCTCGCGCGGTTTTCCGGCCGCTTCGCGTGCGTCCGGCGATTCGACGCCGTGATCGACGGCGTTTCGCAGGATGTGGATCAGCGGGTCCTCGATCTCGGTCAGGATCGACCGGTCGAGCTCGATGTCCTCGCCACGCATCTCGAAGGAGACGTCCTTGCCTTGGCTTCGCGCGACGTCACGGACGACGCGGGGGAGATTGCTCACGACGCGCCGAAGCGGGATCAACCGCATGTCCATGACGGTGTTTTGGAGCCGGGACGTCATCTTGTCGAAGTCGTTCAGGCTCGTCGAAGCCATCTCGGTGTCCCCCTCCTCGATCGCGCGTCTGATCGTGATTCGACCCGTCACCAGTTGCTCGACGAGCCCGTGCAGTTCGTCCAGTCGGTCGACGTCGACGCGGACCGACGAGATGTCGTTACCGCCGGTCGAACTGGTTGTGCGCTGATTCTCCTCGTCCCCGTCGTCGCCGGGTGGCGCGCTGTCGGGGGCGTCGGTGTCGGTCCTCGGCGTCCCCGTCGACACCTCGAACGACTCGACCGCACCGATACCGTCGAGCTCCTCACCGAAGGCATCGGCGGAGACATCGGGGACGAACACGTCGAAAGATCCGTCGTACGCCCCTTCTTCGACCTCATCCCGTGGCGGCACCGTCCGGAATTCCCCAAACGCGTCCGCAAGCGCTTCGAGGATCAACAGTGCGTCGACGCCCAGCATGCCCTCCGGATCGACACTGATCCGGCCGTGGGCGAACTTATCCGCGTCATCCATCGGCGGCGGTGAAACGGCGCTCGAAGCGCCCACTTCGGCCCCACTCGTCGAGTCGCCGGTATCGCTAGCAGCCTTGTGGGCGGCCCCAGCGTCGATCGCCGCCCGAAGTCGCGCCGTCGTCTCCACGGGGTCGGTCGCCGATTCACCGTCCCGATCGATCTCGCCGACGATCGTCTCGATTCGGTCGACGCCGTCGAACGCGGCGTCCATGATGTCGGGCGTGACCTCGATCTCGCCGCCGCGTATCTCGTCGAGGAGGTCCTCGAGCACGTGTGCGAGTTCGCTGGCGTTCGAAAAGCCCATCGCGCCGAAGTTCCCCTTCAACGTGTGCGCCGTTCTGAACACCGATTCGATCGCCTCGTCGTCGTCCGGATCGTCTTCGAGGGCGAGAAGCGCGTTGTTGAGATCGGTGATGTTCTCGCGACACTCGGAGACGAACGCGTGTATGTGGTCGTCGTTCATCGTGCCTCCCGCGTTGTGATGGTGTTCACGATCCCGGTAACGAGTTCCTCACGCGGCCGAACGTCGTCGGCTGCGCCCGTCTCGATGGTCCGCTTCGGCATCCCGAACACCGCCGATGTTCCCTCGTCCTGTGCGATCACCGCTCCGCCGGCCGCGCTGACCGCCCGCGCGCCCTCGGCACCGTCGGCGCCCATACCGGTCAGGATGGCGACCGAGAGTGGCCCGTCGACCCGCTCGGCGGCAGTGCGAAGCGTCACGTCCACCGCCGGTCTGACGCTGTGTACCGGCTCGCCCTCGGTGAGCGAGACGCGAATCCGTCCGCCACCGTAGCCCGAGACGCGGAGATGTTTGCCGCCGCGCGCGAGCAGTGCCTCGCCCCCACCGATCCGATCGCCGTCGGACGCCTCCCGAACCACGTACTCGCTGGCCTCGTCGAGCCGTTTGGCGAACCGACCGGTAAAGCCCTCCGGCATGTGCTGGACGATCAGAATGCGTAGATCGGCTTCGATCGGGAGTCCCGCGAGTACCTCCTCGACGACCGTCGGACCGCCGGTTGAGGCTCCGATAACGAGCGTCGGTCGTTCGAGGTATCGGGCTGAATCATGCGGGTCAGTCGATACGCTCACCCCCGACTCGACGGTCCGCTCCGGCGCAGACACGTCGACGCTCGCGACCGATCGAACGGTCGAAACCAGCACTTCCCGTTGTTTTTGTAGCCCGACCGACACCTCGCCGCTCGGTTTTTCGAAGAAATCGACCGCACCATTTTCCAGAGCCTCGAATGTCAACTCGGCGTCGTCGGCGGCGTATGCCGAGAGTATCAGTACGGGCGTCGGACACTCGGCCATGATCCGTTCGACTGCCTCGATGCCGTCGACGTCCGGCATTTTTAGATCCATCGTGACGACATCTGGGGCGTGGGCTTTGACGGCCTCGACGCCGCGCTCACCGTTCGATGCGGTCTCGACGACGGTGATCCCGCCCGCGTCGAGCATATCCGAGATCAGCGTTCGCATGAACTGGGAGTCGTCGACAACGACGGCTCGGACGCCGCGGTTTGACCTCGGTTCTGCGGCCTTCGTGGAGGTCATCTCTCCGGAAACACCGTGATTCTCGATGAGCGCGATTCCGCGATCCATTTGCGACGAATTCGTCCGCGAACCCCTGTCTCCGGGCGACACGTTCCTACCGACTCAATCATACCGGAAAGAGCCCCGGTACATATATGAACGCTGGTTCGAACTCACCGTTCGTCACGGGTGCCGATAGTCGGTCTCGGGACCGTCCCACGACGTCCGGTCGAAGCGGCTCGTCGACCGTGGCGTAAGCTATTGGACCGGTGGCGACGAACGATCCGTATGACCACGTTCGAGGTGGGCGACATCACGTTGCGGGAGATCCGCGAGCACGTCTGGGAGATCCCGAAGGAGGGCGATATGCGCGTTCCGGCGCGGGTGTTCGCGAGCGAGTCCCTCCTCGAGGAGATCGCCGAGGACAAGACGATTCAGCAGTTGCGCAACGCGACGCACCTCCCGGGAATCAAGAAGTACGCGCTCTGTATGCCGGACGGTCATCAGGGGTACGGATTTCCGGTCGGCGGCGTGGCCGGAATCGACGCGGAAGACGGCTGTATCTCCCCCGGAGCGATCGGCTACGACATCAACTGCGGGATCAGGATGGTGAAAACGAACCTCACGTACGACGATCTCAACGGGCGCGAAGAAAAACTGGTCGACGCGCTCTTCGAGGCGATCCCGTCGGGGCTCGGCGGCGGCGGCGTCATCGAGGGCGACCACGGCGAACTCGACGCGGCGCTCGAACGCGGCGTCGAGTGGTGCGTAGAAGAGGGATACGCCGTCGAGTCCGATCAGAGCCACTGCGAGGACAACGGATTTCGAGCGGACGCGACACCCGAGACGGTTCCACAGAAGGCGAAAGACCGCGGTCAAAACCAGATGGGATCGCTCGGCTCCGGCAACCACTTCCTCGAAGTTCAGCGCGTCGCGGACGTGTTCGACGAACCGATCGCCGAGGCGTACGGCCTCCACGCCGATCAGGTGGTCATCCTGATCCACTGCGGCTCGCGGGGGCTCGGCCACCAACTCTGCACGGAGTATCTCCGCGAGATCGAGAAGGCGCACAGCGGACTGCTCGCACAGCTTCCCGACCGGGAACTCGCCGCGGCACCCGCCGGGTCACAACTCGCCGAGGACTACTACGGCGCGATGTGCGCGGCGATCAACTTCGCGTGGGTCAACCGACAGCTCATCACTCACCGAACTCGGTCGGTGTTCGAAGACGTGTTTGGGGAGCCGTGGGAGGATCTGGGAATGGAACTGCTCTACGACGTGGCGCACAACATCGCCAAAAAGGAGGTTCACGACGTCGACGGGGAGCCGACCGAGCTGTACGTCCACCGAAAAGGTGCGACCCGGGCGTTTCCCGCCGGACGGCCGGAGGTCCCCGACGCGTACCGAAACGTCGGTCAACCGGTCATCGTCCCCGGGAGCATGGGCGCCGGTTCGTACGTACTCTGCGGCGGCGAGAACTCCCTCGATGTCTCGTTCGGCTCGACGGCCCACGGGGCTGGGCGACTGATGAGCCGAACGCAGGCGAAACGTGAGTTCTGGGGCGAAGACGTGCAGGACGAGCTCCGCCGGCGGAAGGTGTACGTGAAGGCCCAAAGCGGCGCGACGATCGCCGAGGAGGCTCCCGGAGTGTACAAGGACGTTGACGAGGTCGTCCGTGTCTCCGACGAGCTCGGGATCGCCCGCACGGTCGTCCGCGTCGAACCGATCTGTAATATAAAAGGGTAGCCGATGAGGACCATCCAGCTACCGTTCGGTGCCAGGGCGATCGATGTCAAGCTATCGGACTGTGCCGTGACCGTCGCGGAGCCCGCCGGGGGCGAGCCGATCGACGTGCGGAGCGCGGCGAAAGCGGCGCTCGACGATCCCGCTGCCCCGGCGCTCGACGAGTTAGCCGAGCCGGACGACACCGTTGCGATCGTGGTCACCGACGTGACGCGCGCGACGCCGGACGGCGAATTGGTCGATCTGTTGCTCTCAACGCTCCAGTCTGCGGGCGTCTCACGCGATCAGGTAACCGTCGTCGTCGGACTGGGGCTCCACCGCCCGATGACCGACGCCGAGTTGGAGACGATGCTCGGCGAGCACGCGAATCTCGCGATCAACCACGACCCGGCCGAGACGGTCGGCGTCGGCGAGGTCGACGGCGTCACGATCGAGTGCAACCGCCGGGTCACCGAAGCTGATCTGGTCCTCGCGACGGGCATGGTCGAACCGCATCAGTACGCCGGCTTCTCCGGCGGCGGGAAGACGGTCGCGATCGGTGCGGGTGGGGAGTCGCTCATACGGTACACTCACGGCCCGGAGATGCTTTCACGACCCGGCGTTCGCCTCGGTCGAATCGAGGACAACCCATTCCGGGCGGCGGTCGATGCGGCCGGCGAGCTCTGTGGGCTCGATTTCTGCGTCAACGTCACGCACGGCCCAGCGGGGATTCTCGATGTGGCCGCTGGGAAGCCGCAAGCCGTCGTCCGGGGGCTCGCCGACAGCGCCCGAGACGCGCTTTCGGTCGAGGTCGAGGACGAGTACGACGCCGTGCTCGCCGGTGTCGGCGCGCCCAAGGACGCCAACCTCTATCAGACGACCCGCGCGGCCACGTACGTCGCCTTGGGGGCGAAGACCCCGCTCCGAGCGGGCGGCCGCATCGTCATTCCCGCAGCGCTCTCCGAAGGAGCCGGCGAGGGGACGGGCGAGCGGCGCTTTTATAAGTGGCTCTCCGAGGCCGAGAGCGCCGAGGAGCTTTACGAGCGAATGCGGTCGGGCTACGAACCGGGGGCTCAGCGGGCGTTCGTCGTCGCCCGCGCCCTCAGAGAGCACGACGTGTATATCACGAACAGCGAGGCCTCGGACGTGGTCGACGACTGCTTGATGCACGCCCACGATCGCGTCGAGGACGCGATCGAACCCGGAAGCGACGTGCTCGTCGTTCCGGACGCGTTAAATACACTTCTCGTCTGATGCTCGGACGATCGGTCCGGATCGCGTTCGTCGCGATCGGTGCGGGGTTCCTCGCGGTGAGCGTGTTTCTCGCGGTGCGACTCGGGCCCGCAGCGGCAGCGTCGGGAGGCCCCGTCGGCGGCGCAGCCATCGCCATCGTCGTGTCGGCCGGATTCGGCCTCTTTTTCCTCGTGAGCGGTATAAAAGGAACGGTGGAGTGAACGGCGCATCGTTCACGCAGCGAGTACGCAGTTCACCGCCGGTCCTTATAAGCAAGCGCGGAGAAGCGTACAACCATGGCAGATCGAAGTCCCTCCACTAGCGACGATGACGCTTCGGACATCCGGATCGATGGATCGGGCGGACGGCCGCTCGGCGTTCACATCGCGACGCGGCTGTTCGGCCTCGGCATCGTCGTATTTATAGGATATCTGACTCGACCGCTGTGGCACGGATTCGTCTACGGAACTCTTTATTCCCCTGGCTTGTTGGTGTTCGGTGGCGGAACGGCCCTCGCAGCCGTCGCTCTGTGGCTCGCCCCACCGTTCGACTCCGAGACGACATCGGAGTACTCGGTCGGACGCGTGCTCAGAGAGGCGGAGAACCCCGTTGACGTGCTGTTGGGCCTTCAGGGTTCACCGGGGCGAAAGATACGCCTTCTCGTCACCGCCGTCGTTGTATTGGGTGCCGTTTCCGTACTCGTGAGCGTCCCTGCTGGAATGTTCGAACAACGAACGTTGGCCCAACAGACGATGGCCGACGCGACCGAAGTCGACGAGTTTCCGCAGGCGAACCCGGATAATCCACGAGTCGTCCCCAGACAGGTGGCGGACATCACGACACGAGGGTCAGTCTCCTATCGCCAACACCGACTCGGGACGAGTGACATCGCCCGCACCGAAGAGGGCTCGTTGGCCTGGTCGTACGCGATCCAACCGGACGGGTTTCGAAACACCCTCATCGAACACCAACGCGGCGTGCTCGTCACGGATATGACGCGGATGGACGACAGACAGATTGCGGTCTACGAGGAGGACTTCGTGTACGGCGAGGGCATGTTACTGCACCGATCCGCCGACTGGAACCTGAAGAAGACGGATTACTTCGCGAAGTACGACGACGACGCCGTCGAGTTCAGCCACGACGGTCGGCCGTACATGTACTACCCGAAAACCGGCCACGAATGGCATCTGACTCCGTTTCCCCACACGACACCGACGTGGGACGGCGGAGCCCTGGTCCATCCGGACGGGACGATCGAGCATCTCAGTCCCGAGGAGGCGCGATCCAATGCGATACTCGATGGTCAGCGGCTGTATCCGCTCACGATCACCCGCGATGAGATGGGGTCGCTCGGCTATCGGAACGGAATCATCAACCAACTGCCCGTCGTCGGGGCGCACGAGGGTGAGATCGAGATCGCTCGGCTCCCCTCCGGAGCCGACAACGCACAGCCGTTCGTCATCGATCTGGAGGGCCAACAGATGTCGTACGTGACCGCCATGGAACCCTACGGCGAGGACACGCGGGGGCTCGACGAGGTGTGGTTCGCCGACGCCGATACGGGCGAATATCGGTACTTCGGGACCGGCGACGAGACGCTGACCGGACCGGAGCGCGCGATGGGGATCGCACGCTCGGCCGACTCACGAACCAACTGGGGCGAGAACTTCGTCGTCACCGAACCGGTCCCTGTCACGATCGACGGCGACCTGTGGTGGCACATCAAGGTCACGCCGATCGATTTCACCGACGTGACGCGTAACGTGTTCGTCAACGCCGACACGGGGCGCACGATCGAGATACGGGACGACGACGCGGTCAGGTCGTTCATCCGCGGAGCGGTAACCGAAGACGATCTCGATCCCGTCGATGGGGACGACGGGGATCGGGACATCGTGTACTACGTCCTCATCACGGACGGGGACGGCAACGTGATCGAACGGATCCCCGTCGAGCGCGGCCAAGATGCGACCATCGTCGGCCCGAGCGACGAGCGAGCGCGAGACAACGCAACGGCAACTACTATCGGGTCGCGACCGTCGTGATTAGCCGTCGGTATCCGAACCACCGCTTTCGCCCCTGGCTTCGCCGCCGATCTCGTTCATCACGCGATCGTGGAACGCCTGCAGGACGGCGGAATCGTCCTCTGCGAGGACCACGTCGCTCGCCATAAGCGTCGCGAGACCGAACGCGCGCGGTGACGGCGAGCCCACCCGAGCGACGAAAAGGTCCATCTCCCCGGCTTCGAGCGCCGAAAGGAACGCCGATATCGCGTCGACGTTCAGTTTGTCCTCCAAGATCTCGCGGTAGGTCTCCTCCATGACGGCGAACCCGTCCTTGTCGTCGGCGAAGCCGAGCAGCATCTCGCTGGACACCTGCTGTTGGCTCGCCGACTTCTCGTACCCCTTGTACCGCTTGAGGATCATGAGCGCCCGCGTCGCGTTGATCCGGAAGTACCGCTTGAGGAGATCGGTCCCCGAGAGCGCCGCGCGGAGATCGGGTCGCACCTCGTCGGGAGCGATCTCTCTGACGATGCGATCGAAATCGACCTTTCGGTTCAGCGGCATCGAAAGCGTGAACCCGTTGTCGGCGACTGCGACCTTGACGTTCGCGTTGGCGCGTTGGGCACACCGGTAGGCCAGCAGCCGCGAGAACCCATCGTTGAACCGCCGGCCATAGTTCGAGTGGACGTGGTAGTTCCGCCGGTAGTCGTCGCGGTCGAGTTCGACTTCGATGGCGAGTCGCCGATCGGTCGAGACGCTCCCGTCGCCCGCGTATCGTCGCTGGGCGTCGAACATCCGCGTCACGGCGCGGACGGTGTTCTCGTCGAGCGGGAGCGTCCTGAGCCACCGCCGGACGCCGGGCGGTCCGTCCGCCTCGAAGCGATCGAGTAGCTCCCGTTGAAACCGCAGGATCTCCCGACCGAGGTCGTAGCTCAGCGGCAATCGCTCGGAGAACCACGAGGGGACCGTCGGGCGGGCGCTCGTCGGATCGACGTACACCTTCGAGCCCCGGCGGTACCGGTACTCGTAGCGCGCGCCGCCGAGCACGAACACGTCGCCGGCTTCGAGCGTATCGAGATACGACTCGTCCAACTGGCCGATCCACTCGTCACCGGAACGGGTGAACACGTCGCAGCTGAACGAGTCGGGGATCGTTCCGATGTTGGTCATGTAGATGACGCGAGCCAATCGGCCGCGCTTGCCGACGAGTGGCGTTCCAGGCGCGAAGTCGTCGTGGTGGTGTTCGCCGCCCGGCGGGTCGTTCTCGTCGCGCCACACCTTCGCGTAGACGTTCTTTTCTTCCATTCCGTCGTAGTCTGCGGTGAGATACCGGAACAGCGACTCGTACTCGTCGCCGGTGTAGTTCCGATACGGGTAGGCACCTCGGAGCGTCTGGCGGACCTCGGCCTCCGGAAGCGGGCCGTTGATCGCCATCCCGTACACCTGTTGCGCCGCGACGTCGTGGGCGTTCTCGGGGATGAACACGCGATCGACGAACCCCTCTTCGGCCTTCTTCAACATCACCGCACACTCGACGAGCTCGTCTCGATCCAGCGCGATCACTCGCCCCTTCACCGTCCGGCCGAGTCGGTGGCCCGCCCGGCCGACGCGCTGTAACAACGCCGCGACGCTCTTCGGCGAGCCGACCTGCACGACGAGATCGATGTACGGCATGTCGATACCGAGTTCGAGCGACGTCGAGGTCGTCACCACGTCCAACTCGCCGCGTTTGAGCCCCTCTTCGATCTCGGTCCGGCGGTCTTTCGAGAGCGACCCGTGGTGACACCCGGAGTTCGACTCGTCGTAATCGCCGCGCTCGCGGAGGTTGTGGAGGACGCGCTCCGCGCCGGACCGCGTGTTCGTGAAGACGAGCGTGTTGGTGTGTTCGGCGACGAGTTCGTCGAGTTGGGCGTAAAACCGGTCCGTGATCACGCCGCGAGGCGTGTGTATCAGATCGTCCGTCGGACAGCGCAACTCGATGTCGAACCCGCGGACGAACCTCGCGTCGACGATCTCGAACTCGCGGGGCTGCCAGCCATCGGGGGTCAGTGTGCCGCCGACCAGAAACTTTCCGACGGCGTCGAGCGGTTCGACAGTCGCCGAGCACCCGATCCGGGTAGGGGACCGATCGCAGAGCCGTTCGAGCCGTTCGAGCGACACCGCCAGATGCGTGCCGCGTTTGTTCGCCGCGAGCGAGTGGATCTCGTCGACGACGACGTATTCGACGGTCTCGAGTTTCCGCTTGAACTTCGGGCTGTTCAGCAAAATCGCGAGCGTCTCCGGCGTCGTGTTGAGGATATGCGGCGTCTCCTCCAGCATCCGCTGGCGATCCGCGTCGCTCGTGTCGCCGTGTCTGATCGCGTGCCGAATCTCGACGGATTCGCCCCGCGCTTCCAGCCGCTCGGAGATCCCCTCCAGTGGTTCGGTCAGGTTCCGATGGATGTCGTTCGCGAGCGATTTCAGCGGTGAGACGTACAGACAGTAGACGCTGTTTTCGAGGCCGTCGTCGCGCTCCTCGGCGCGCTCGAAGAGGTCGTCGATGATCGCGGTGAACGACGAGAGCGTCTTCCCGCTGCCGGTCGGCGCACAGACGAGGGTGTTCGTCCCCTCGTCGATCAACGGGATCGCCCCCTTCTGCGGGGGCGTGAAGAGGCCGCCGTTCTCGGGGACGAACTCGCCGAACTGCTCGATCCACCACGCTCGCACGTCGGGGGAGAGCCGACTGAACGCGTCGGCGTCGTCGATGTCGATCGCCTCCGAGTCGTAGTCGAAGCCGCGTCCCGAGAGCTGTTCGCGAACAAACGTCTCGGCCGAGCCCTCGACGGCCGACGATCTCTCTCCCATCCGTTCTCAGGTACGTCCCGCACGGTCAAGTGGGTTTGGCCTGCCGAACCGGACGCGATCCGGCGGGTCGGTGTCCAAGAGGGGAGACCGAAACGACGCTTTGAGGTATCCCAAGCGTTACCCACGCACCCGTCCCACGCTCGATATGGGCATCGACGACGAGAGCGGAATCGAGCGCGAACGAAGCGGCCTCCCGACGGGTCAGTCCATATTTATCGGGGCTCTCGCCGGCGTAACCCACGGAATCGTCGCGCTAGCTCTGTGGGAGTTTTTCGGGTTCGAGCGTCCCGAACGAACGCTCTCGACCGAACCGCTGTTCGTGGTGTACACGCTCCTCGGTATGTTCGCGCTCGGATTCGTCCCCGGGCTGCTCTATGAGACGTGGCGATCCGTCTCCCCCGGACTCGTGATCGGCGGACTGCTCTGTCTGTCGAGCTACGGGACTTGGACGACGGTTCGAAGCGGTGCAACGCCCGTCGATCCCACGCCGTTCGGCTGGTACGCGCTTTTGTGGGTTGGGATCGCGATTCCCGCTGCTGGAGCGGGGGGGCCGAACAGCGGTGGCGCACGTAAGCGAGCGTATATCAACATACTTCCCCGAGGACGCCGATCGCTCCGCCATGCGCGTGACCTTTCTCGGCACGGGATCGGCCATGCCGACCGGCGAGCGGTTTCAGACCGGTCTGTTGATCGAGGACCCCGACGGCGACGCTGAACCGCTGCTCGTCGACTGCGGCAGCGGCGTCCTTCACGGCCTCGCGTCGACGAACGTCGGCTACGAGGGGATATCGACCGTCCTGTTGACTCACCATCACCTCGATCACGTCTCCGATCTGATGGCGCTGTTGAAGGCCCGGTGGTTGGCCGGCGAGACCGAGTTGACGATCGTCGGCCCCGATGGCACCGAATCGCTCCTCGACGGCCTCTTGGACGTTCACGAGTACATGCAGGGACGGATCGACCTCACTGTCCGGGAGGTCGGCCCCGGATCCACGACTGTCGCCGGCTACGACGTCCGTGCCGTCGAGACGGTACACTCGATGTACTGTCTCGCTTACCGGTTCGAGAGCGAGGACGCGATCTTCACGTTCTCGGGCGACACCGAAGCGATCGATGCCGTCGCGGATCTCGCCGAGGGATCGGCCGTCCTCGCTCACGACTGTTCGTTCCCCGACGAGATCGACGTGGAGAACCATCCGACGCCGAGCACGCTCGGATCGGTGCTCGCGGGACACGAGATCGGCCGCGTCTACCTGACGCACCTGTATCCCCACACGGACGGGCATCACGAAGAGATGATCGAGGCGGTCGAGGAGCAGCTCAACGGCGACGTTCGGATCGCAAGAGACGGGTTGACGGTCGATCTGCGTCGGACGAACGGATGATCACCGACGGTGGGAACCAAGCCTCAGTCGGCGTCCGGACGGGGCATCGATTCGAGTTCTTTGATTTCGCCGGTTCGCTGTACGCGAGCATACTGCCGTTGCCACGCGTCTTCGGGGAACAGATCGTTTCTGTCGAACAGTTCGCGGGCGTCGGACGTCAGTCGATAGAACTTGTACGGATAGCCGCGGATCCGCTCTCCCGGTTCGACGACGAGCGCTTCGACTACGCCGACGTCCTGAAGGATGCTGAGGTGACGACGGATGGCATCCGCCGCGAGTCCCGGATTCATGTAATCGAGCTCCCGGACGCTCGGTGCCCCCTTCGGATGACCGACGATGTCCGCGATCACGTTCGCTCGCGTCCTGTCGGTCGATTTCTGGAGTGCGGCCCAGGGTTCGAACCCGCTCGCCCCGTCGTCGACACCGCCGCCAGTAGTTGGCATCGATTTCGGTTTCATGCGACCCAGTACGGCTGCAATGGATATAAACACTTGGTGAATGGAATCAACTAATAATATAAACAATTGCACAAGCAATATTCAAAGTAGTTTTTCAATCGATATCACTAATATACCTCGTAAGCGACGTGAGACACACGATGACCGGCGCCAATCCCCGGGACGACGACCCCCCGTTCGGCGGCGTCGACGAGAGCGAACTGTACGGCGAAGATCAGCTGAATCCGACCCCCGAGCAACACGAACGGCTGAAAAACGGATTGCACGGCCCGCTGTTTGACGATATCAGACGAGCCGAGCGCCGATACCTGGTCGTCGGTAGCGGCACCGGCGAGACGGGGGAACGACGGCGAGCGGTGTGTAATCGATTGGACCGGCGTCTGGATGCGATCGCGTTCCGTCTGGAGGACTTCGGGTTCACCGGCGACGAACTCGACCTGTGGGCCCCCGCGTTCGACGTCCTCTCGGGGATGGCCTCACATATCGTCGGCGTCATCGAAGATTACGACGGCGGGCACGTCTGGGAGCTCGGGTTTCTGTATCACCAGCAAACGACCGTCCGCGATCACCTCTGGGTTCTCAAACGGATCTACGACGACGAGACGGTACATCGCGAGCGATACGACAACGGGATGGCCGCCTCCCATTTGACGGCGCTCGAAAACGCCGTGGGCGAGCGCGTCCTCACGTGGCGAGACACCGACGAGCTGTTCGACGCGATCGATTCGCTTCCTTGAGCCGGCGGCTTAGCTCAACCGGTACCGAAGCACCGCCGCGATCCCCCCGAGGTTCGCGAGTTGTTGTCCCGGGTCGAACTCGTGGGAGAAAACCGTCACCTCGCCGCCCTGTCGCTCGACGTTCGCGATGATGTCGTTGACGTCGAGGTCCCACTCGCCCTCGCCCGCCCGCTCTTCGCGGAGCCGTTCGTCGAGCACGAGCAGCGTTTCCACGGCCCCGAACTCGGCGGCTTTCGCCACTTCGTCGATCCCGTAGGCGGCCTTGGCACCTTCGGCAATCTGCGCCATCAACTCGTCGATGAGCTCGGCTTCCTTCGAGATGCGCGTCTCCGTCTGGATACGGTCGACCGCCCCGCGTTTCAGTACCTCGTGGACGCCCCGGTCGCCGACGCTCGCGGTGTCGACCATCTGGATCTTCTCGGCGGCTTCGGGTGCGGCGTCCTCGATATGATCGAGCGCGTCCTGTTTCGTGAAGCCGGGGCCGGCGAGGATGATCGCCTCGACGTCGAGCCGTCGGACGATCGACGCCAGTTCGTCGAACAGTTCGTCTCGACCGCGGGCGTACTCGCCCTTCCCGGTCGTCCCGGTGATCGTCGCGCGTTCCTCGACGCCGTACTGGGCGACGGTGTGGATGTGCGCTTCACCTTCCTCGACGGAGACGATGGCCACGTCGGGCTGTTCAGCCGTTTCGACGGCCTCTTGTAGGCGTTCGAGTTGGTCAACCTGCCAGACCTTCTCGATCGTCAGTTCGTCGTGTCCCTCCACGTTGAACGTGTGGTGAAAGCCGAGCTGGTCTTCCCGCGAACAGTCGACGATCTCGCCGCCGACGCGGAGCCGGTTCGCGAACTTGGCGAACTCGACGTCCGTCACCTCCAGTTCGATCCACATCGGTTCGCGCTGGCCACCCGTGTCACGCGTCATGTCGTCGTCGCGTTGGATGCGGCGAGTGGTGTCGGCCGAGACGGCGTCGCCGGGTTCGAGAACGTAGGTGAGATGCCACAGATCGTCGAGGCTCTCGGGGACGACGGTGATCCGTTCGCGTCCCCCCTCGACACTCGTGCGGTCGGCAATACGCATACAGACGCTCGGTCCGGCAGCGGTAAGTGCCCTGCCATTTGGGCGTCAGAGAGCGATCATCGTTCCCGGCGGGCGGGCCACGAGCCCTCATCGATCCGTCTGATTGCCGGGGCGAGTTCTTGATTGCTCGAACGGTGTCCGAACCGCTTGGCACGCGTCGCGTCGTCGAGCCGCGTTACTGCTGGGCGAACCTTCCAATCGCTCGGATCCTGCCGTTCGTGCGACGCCGGCACCGGCTCCAACCCGAGCGCCGCGCCGACGCCCTGCCCGTAGCAGTACCGGACGCCCGACGAGACGAGAAACTGCAAGAAGAAGCCGACGAGGAGGATTCGAAAGAGGAACGCGATCGGCAACAACAGCGCCTGTAGGACGATCGAAACCCCCCACGCGATGGCGTAGTCCTCGGTCGTCGCACCTGCGACGACGGTTCGAAACTCGAACGCGGCCCTAAAGTCGTCGGTGTGAGCGAACCGAGCGACAGCGACCGGAAGCACGTAGAACGCTCCGATGAGAAACATGAACGCGACGATAGCGAGGACGCCGGCGATGGAGACGACGACGAGCGACACCGATCCCGGAATCGACCCGGGAAGGCGTGCCGCGAGGTCGAGTTCGAACACCTGGATCGCGATCAGCGGTCCGAGGACGGCGACGCCCGGCAGCAGATAGACGGCCGCGATGCATATCGCCGTCGCGCCGTCCCTCAGCAGTCGGCGAACGTCGTCGAATCTTGGCGGCGTCGGGCGGTCGCGACCGATCGTCGTGCGGACGACCCGAAGGTAGTAGCCGCGGACGAGCAGCCACGGGAGAAGCCCGAACACGGCGAGATACGCGTAGGGCGGTTCGAGCCCGGTGACCGCGACGAAGGCGGCGACGACGATGAGCGTCAGCCCGCCGAGGATGACCGATCGGCCGCCTTCCGTCGGCCGCGTCGGATAATCGAGCGCCTCCCGGAACATATCCTACTTGACACGCCCGCCCCGTTTATATTTCCTGAAGGCGGCGATGCATCCGATTCGACCGAGGCGAGGACCTCCCGCGCCTCACTCGTCGATCATTCGACTGCCGCCGGGCGGACAGAACTCCTGAATCCGGTCTGCGCTCGCGATCTTGCGCACGAAACTCGTGTCTTCGAACCGCTCGCGGAACGTTCGATAGAGCCGTTTCGCGATGTCGTTTTGGGCGTACTGGCCCGGTTCGAGCCGGATCGACGTCTCGGTGATTGGCTCGATCGCCGACGGCGGGCCGCCGACAACGCGCGTGTCCGGTTCGCACGTGATGCCCACCGCGACGCCGACGGCCACGTCGCGGTAGTACTCGCGATCACCGCGGATGACGAAGCTCCCTTTCTCGATGTACTCGCCGCTCTCGGGCGTCTTCGACACCTGATCGGCACCGACCTCGTAGACGTCGCCCTCGAACTTGCCGTCCTTCCAAACCGACGAGTACGACACCGCGAACTGCGCGGCCTCGCGTTTGCTCCGATCCGGGATGTCGACGTCGCGCGCCGGCTCGTCCGGTTCGGTCGCTTTCAGTATCGTGACCGGCGCACCGTGGGCCTGTGCGTGGAAGAACCGATCCGACGGGTCCATGTACTTCTTGACGAGCTCCTCGTTCTGGTCGGCGTTGCGCCCGCCCAACACGAGGAAGCCGTCGCTCGTCCGGAACCACCGGAACCGCTCGAACCACTTCTCGTCGTATCTGACCGGAACCGAGGCCATGGCCGTGTAATCTGTCTCGAACGCCTCGCCGTCGTCGTCCGGCTCCTCGTCGCCGTCCTCGTTCTCCCACTCCTCGCGACGGCGTTTGACGTCCGCAAGATTCTCTCGCGTGTCCTCGATCGCGGCCTGTGCGCCCTCCTTTTTCTCCCGAACGCGCTTGGCCTCGGTGTAGAGCCGATCCGCGTTCTTTTCGACGCCGACGAACGGGTCGAGTTCGATGTGTCCCTCGCCGAGATCGATCGTCACCGTTCCCTCGGCGGCGGCGATAGATACGACGGCTTCGGCGGCCTCGATTCCCTGCTCAGCACCGGTTTCGAACGTCGCTTCGATCTCGTCCCACGGAACGCCCTCGTCGCGCGCGCCTCGGATCGTCGAACAAATCTCGTCGACGAGATCGTAGTTGCCGTAGAGGGATTCGGCTTTTTGCTGTTCCTCGTCGGCCTGCTCGTCGTACGCCTCGATCGCGCCCTCCTGCTGTTCGATGATGCGCTCGTACTTCTCGATCTCCGATTGGAAGTCGGGGCCGTCGTCGCCGGTCGCTTTGGGCTCGTCCGACTCGGTTTCGAGGCGATGGAAGTACTCGTCGATCGCGCCGTTGAAGCTCTCGAAGGCGGTCGCGACGTAGCCAGCCGCCTCGTGCTCTTCGAGGGGCAGCGGCGTTGCATCGACGACTCGCTCGTCGTCCTCGTAGAGCCTCGGTTCGGTCCGTCCTTCCAGGATCGGCTCTCGAAGCCGCTCGAGCGCGCCGAACAGCGCCTCGTAGTGCGCCTCGGTCGCCTCGGCGATATCGACGGTCTTCTCGACGCCGGCTCGGGTACATAGCTCCTCGGCGTAGAGGCCGCCGAAGTTGAGCTGCGTCGCGAGCGTCCGAACGAGATCGGTGTCCGATTGGGCCATCTTCGCGGCGAAGGCCTCGTAGTCGCAATCGAGGGGACTGAACCGCTCGTCTGGATAGTCGTACTGCGAGCCAGGGGCGACGGTCCGAGAGGTCAACCGGACGGTGTCCAGACAGTCGATCACCTCGCGGTCCTCGTTCATGACCGCGACGTTGCCGTCGCCGAACAGCTCCGCGACGATGAGCGTCGTCGCGTCCTCGCGCTCGAACCGGAAGGTGAGGATCCGATCGAAGCCGTACTGCTCGACGCCTTCGAAGTTCGCGCCGGCGATGCGGTTTCGGAGCATCATCGCGAAGTTCGGCGGCCGTCCGGGGGCGTCGGGGACGTACTCCGGGACGGCGACGTGCGCGCGCTTCGGATCGCCCGTCTCGATGACGAGCTCGATCCGCCCACGATCGTAATCGCGCATCTTCAGCCGGACGAAGTCGTCGCCGTAGAGGTACGCCTTGTCGACGACCGCGCCGGTGTACTCCCGCAGCTCGCCGACGAGGGCGGCGAGGTCGACGCTCGTCATCGCCCGCTTTTTGTCCATACGGATGGTTCCAAGCGGCCCGAAGAAATGCCTACCGCCTCGTCACCGCGAACGGACGAAGGGGTCGGCTTCCGATCGGCACCTATCAGCTCACTGCGGCAGCGCTTTCAGTCCGTACCGGGGTACGTCCTCCTCGACGTAGATCCGTCGGGGGACGGCGCGAACCGTCTCTCCGACAGACGTGCCGCCGACGACCTGTATCGGGAGCGACACCTCGCCGTCCCCGGCGGGAAACCGGACAATCGCGACGCCGAACGCGCCCTGTTTGGCCTGCTGGTCCGCGAACTCCGGCGGCGCGCCGCCCTGTCCGATCGTCGTCGCCGCGTCGATCGTGCCGGTCAGTTCGGGTGTTACGGGCTCGAACTCGACCAGTTCGAGACACTCCGGACACGCGCCTTCGGGCGGAAAGACAACCGCTCCACACGCCGAGCACATCCCGGACTCGTGACGGTGCCGTTGCGCCGCGGCCCGGCGCCACGTCGGCACGGGGACGTGCGCCGCGCCGCCGTCGGGCTTCTCGCCGACGATGTCGCCGCGTCTGCGCAGGTACGCCGGGTAATCGAGTTCCGAGTCCCCGTCGAGGGACGCCTCCACCGGGGCGGTCCCTTCGACGACGAGCGCCGTCGCGCCCGCGCCGGAGCCCCACCCGACGGCCAGCGTCCGGCCGTGATCGGCCTCGAACGCGGCCGCGAGCGACAGCGGCGCGCTCGCAGCGGCCGTATCTCCGAGTGACGAGACCGTCTCGACGGCCGCGATGGCTTCGTTGTCCAGGGCCGCTCGATACGGGAGCTTCCCGTTCGGAGCCTGCAGGGCGATCGCGTCGAACTCGTCGGCATCGGCATCGAGCGCGTCGACGGCGGCCGAGACCGGTTCCGTGAACGCCGCTCGGTCGTACGTCCCGGTGTCGAGCCCCGTCACATCTGCGTCGCCGTGGCTCCTGAACCGCGTTCCGGGCCGAACGTCCGTCTGGGAGGCTCGATCGGTGATCGTCGTGGGCGCGCCCTCGCTGACGAGGAAGGCGACCGAACCCGCCCCGGCGGCGTGTTCACGGCTATCGTCGGGCTCGCCTTCGGGGCAGTCCGAGGCGATCACGAGCGTCGAACCGTCGGCGTCGACCGCGTCGAGCAACGCGTCGACGCCGACGCGGGTGCTGCCGGTGTACGTCCGCCGATCGGCATCGGCCGGCACGTGCAGATACGAGCCGATCCGCGCGGTGAGGTCTTCCTCGGCCAGCGGCGGCGTCGTGGTCGCGAAGTGTACGCGATCGACATCAACGCCAGCACCGTCGCCGGCCGAGAGCGCACGACGGCCGGCCTCGACGGCCATCGTCAGCGCGTCCTCGTCCGCGTCCGGGACCGCCTTCGTCTCGACGCCGGGCGCGTCGAATCGGCCCCACGCGTCCGAGAATGCTTCGGCCGAAACGCGGTTCTCTGGAGCGTACGCGCCGACACCGGCGATTCCGCGGCTCATGCGTCGATCACCTCGTCGTCCCGTTCGAAGACGTGAACGACGGCGGCACCGCCCGAGCCGCCGACGTTGTGCGTCAGGCCGATCTTCGGGTCATCGAGCTGCCGATCGCCGGCCCGCCCGGTCAGCTGATCGAACGCCTCGACGACCTGTCCGGCACCGGTCGCGCCGATCGGGTGGCCCTTCGATTTGAGGCCGCCGGAGGTGTTGACCGGCAGCTCGCCGTCGGGGCGGGTCGCGCCCGATTCGATGTACGGGCCGGCCTCTCCGGCGGGACAGAAGCCGAGGTCTTCGTAGGCCATCAGCTCCGCGATGGCGAAGCAGTCGTGGACTTCGGCGAAGTCGAGGTCGTCGACGGTGATCCCCGCCTCCTCGTAGGCTGATTCGCCCGCGGCCTTGGCTGCCGGGACGGAGGTGTAGGTGTCGCGCTGGAACAGCCCGACCCGGTCGGAGGCAGCGCCGACGCCCGCGACGCGGACCGGCGTATCGGTGTACTTTTCGACGACGTCCTCGCTGACGATGAGCGCCGCCGCCGCGCCGTCCGTCGTGGGACAGCAGTGATACAGATTGAGCGGATCGGCGACGGGCGGGGCGTTCACCGCATCCTCGAGAGTGCAGCTGAACCCGAGATGCGCCTTCGGGTTCTTCGCGCCGTTGGCGTGGTTCTTGACGGCGACGTGGGAGAGCTGTTCGGTCGTCGTCCCGTACTCGCGCATGTGCGCTGAGGCCATCTGCGCGTAGACGCCGGCGAACGTCGTCCCGCTCATCCGCTCCCACTCCGTCTCGCCCGACACGCCGAGCCAGTAGCGGACGGCGTCCCCGGAGAGGTCCGTCATCACCTCGACGCCGCTGGCGAGGGCGACATCGACCATGCCGGACCGGACGGCCATCACGGCCTGTCTGACCGCGTATCCGGAGGCTGCACAGGCGTTTTCGACGCGGGTCACCGGAACACCGGCGATCCCGACGTGCTCGGTGACCGCCGGCCCGGGGAGGCCGAGTTGCCGCCCGCCTACCCCGAGGGTCCCGACGTAGGCCTCGTCGACCTCCGAGGTTTCGATCCCGTGGTCGACGCTCGATACCGTGTTCTGGACGGCCGTCTCGAACAGCGACCGATAGCTTTCGTCGGGAAAGGAGCCGTACTTCGATTGGCCCGCACCGACGACGTACGCATCACGCATATCGAGGGCTTAGAGGGGGACGGCATAAACGCAGCGACACCGGTGTCTCGATCTCCCACGATACCGGTTGTCGCACGCTCTCTGACCGGTGGCGAGGCTCGTCGAATCACCCGTGTAACTGACGACGGGACGGACGATGGGCGGACGATCGACAACCGACCTACTCCCCCGCGGCCTTGATCGCGGCCACGACGACGTCGGATCGGCTCTCGTAGCCCGGTGACAGGCGGAGCCGATCCATCCGTGCGAGGAGCCCGTCGTCGAAGGCGACCTCGATATCGACTGACTCGTTAGGCGATGACATACAGCCCCTCACACCGAGTGAAGTTAAAATGGTATCGGCCCGACGCGGCGAGGCTATTCATCCGAGGCGAGCGCCGTCCACGCCGCGTCCGACAGCGTTCGCTGAACGACCTCGGTGTCGACCGCCTCTGCGAGCGTTCGGAACCCGGCCTCCTCGGCGCGGTCGTCGGCGTTCGCCACGAGTCGAGAGACGATGAACTCCGGCGTCGATCGGCCCACCGCGCCGAACCGCGGCTGGTAGTCGACCTCGAGCTCCAGATCGTCGGTCAGCCCCTTCGCGAAGATCCCGTCGATTCGAGCCGTCTGGGGCAGCGGTTCGAGGTCGTTCGCGAGGTGGGTGACGAAGGTGCCGATCGCCCCCTCAGTGATCGTCAGGCGGACGAGCCCGCCGAGCAGATCCGCGGCCCGTCCCGGCTCCGTGATCGCCTCGAACTCGTCGACGAGCATGAGCGTCCGGTCGCCAGAGACGAGCGGCGGGACGACTGACTGTAGCGTCGATTCGAGTACGCCCGCGTTGAAGCTCGCGTGTCGTCGGTGGAAGACCAACCGATCGAGCGTCGAAAGCTCCGCCGCGTCGGCCGCGACCGGCAGTCCCATGTGAGCGAGAATGGCGATCTCACAGAGCGTTTCGAGGAGCGTCGTCTTGCCGCCGCTGTTGGCTCCCGTCAACACCGTCACGCGCTCGCCGACGGGCGCGTCGATCCCGTGGTCACCGATCGCGTAGGTGATCGGTTGGATCTCCGCCCCGCCGTCGAGCATCGAGAGGTTTCGCGCGCCGACGACCGCGAGTCCCTCCCCGTCGACGTATGCCGGCCGTTCGAGGTCGTAGGCCGCCGCGAACCGGCCCAGGGAGAGCTCCCTGGCGACTGTCGTCACCGCCGGTCCGGCCCGATCGACATCCTCGCCTGCGGCGTCGATCGCCAATTCCAACTGGGCTCGAACCTGTTCAGCTCGTCGGTCGATCGACTCGTCAAGCTCCGTGCGGAGCGATCGAAGCGTCTCCGAGACGAACCCTGTGGCGTCGACTGCATCCTGCGCCATCGCCGACCGAACGCGTGACGCGTCGATCGTCGTCTCCTCCCTGAGGAGTTCGACCAGCCCCTCGCGGAACGCGGCCGTGTCCTCGACGCCGCCGGATCGCAGTTCCTCGAGAACCGCGTCGGCGTTCGAGGCTCGCCGATCGACCGCCTCGCGAGCGTCGCGTAGCCGATCCAGTTCCTCGTCGGCACCTCTGTCGATCCGATCTTCGCCCAGTGCGTCGAAGGCAACCGCGGCGTCGGCCAGCGCCTCGGTGTCGAGGTCGTCGATCGGGTCGAAGACGGCGCTTGAAACGCCGATGTCGGCCAGTTCGACCGCCGTTTCGACCGCCGCGAGCCGTCCGTCTGGCGCGTCGTCGTACCGCTCGAACGCGTCGAGGACAGCGACTCTGGCGTCGTCGTCTAGTGCATCCCACCCGGACTGTCCCCGTTCGACCGCGTCGAGACGCGTGTTCATCTCGCCGCGATCGATCAGCGGTGTCAGCGTCCGAAGTCTATCGGCGGCAGCCTCGCTCACCGCGTGCGACGCGATCGTTTCGAGCAGCCCCTTGTAGACGAGACGTGCGTCCCGCGTCGCCAACAGCGCCATCCCCTCCGCGCTGTGGGCGTGCCTGAGTACGCGCGTCACTCGACTCCGGTCGACGCCGGCCTCGGTGAGCGTTCGTACGTCTCCGGATTCGATCGCCCCGATCGCCGCTTCGGTCCCGATCGAGGATTCGAGCGCCTCGCGCGTCTTCGGACCGATCCCCCAATACGCCTCCAGTTCCATGGGCGTGGAACGGCCAGGGACGGTATTAGACTGACGGACGATGCTACCACCGGCCGGAGCGGACGTAAAGAGTTTTGTTCGGGTTGCTCGAAACTGGTGTCATGACCGACTACACCGTCGAGTTCGTCGGGACCGGCGAGACGATCACGGTCTCGGACAAACAGACGATCCTCAAGCGATGCATCGAGGAGGGCATCGCCCAGGAGTACTCCTGTCGCGTCGGAATGTGTCTGGCCTGCTCGGCCGAAATCGTCGAGGGCAAGGTCGCACAGCCGGCAGCGCGCGGGCTGACCGAAGAGGAGCGCGAGTCCTACGCGCTGACCTGCATGGCGCGTCCACAATCGGATCTCAAGCTCGATCGTGGGAAGTACCCACCGAGCATCGAGGACACGGTCGCCGCCGACGGGACCGACGCGGCCGCGGCCGACGACTGAGGCGCGGGTCGACAACTGCGGCTCGTCCCCGGTTCCGGAGCTTTTAAACGACTCGCTGGCGCAGTTACGACAATGGCTTTTGAGGAACTACTGAACGACCCGGTGATTCAGAAGTACCTCCACGAACTCGTCGGGCCGACGGGGATGCCCGTCGCCGCCGCGCCGCCGGATGGCGAGGTGACCGACGAGGAACTCGCGGAGGAGCTGGGACTCGAACTCAACGACGTGCGCCGGGCGCTCTTTATTCTCTACGAGAACGATCTGGCCTCGTATCGTCGGCTGCGCGACGAGGACTCGGGATGGCTGACGTATCTGTGGACCTTCGAGTACGACTCCATCCCCGAGCAGCTCGAATCGGAGATGCACCGTCTCCTCGACGCGCTGAACGAACGTAAGCAGTACGAGCAGGACAACGAGTTCTACCTCTGTGGGCAGTGTCAGCTTCGGTTCGAGTTTGGCGAGGCGATGGAGTTCGGCTTCGAGTGTCCCCAGTGCGGGAGCCAACTCGAGACCATGGAGAACTCCCGGCTCGTCGACGCGATGGAGCGGCGGATCGAGGAGCTCCGCGAGGAGCTGAACATCACCGACGAAACGGACGCAGACGAGGTCACAGACGCGTAATGGTCGTTCTCGCCACCAAAGTGTACGTTCTGGGCGAGGGCCGTCGGCGGGCGATGGACTCGCTCGAATCGCTCGTCGAAAACGAACTCGGCGAGCTCGAGGTCGAGTTCACCGTCGGGCTCCGCGACGACGGGTTTCCGTCGGTGACGGTGACCGGCGAAGACGCTCCGGTCGCGCGGAACCTTCTCGAGGCCGAGTGGGGTGCGATCACGCCGCACCGAACGTCTGGCGAAACGTACGTCGGAACGCTCGAATCGTGGGACGACGACGGATTCGTTCTCGACGCCGGCGAACCGGTTCGAATCCCGGCCGACGAACTCGGTCTGGGCCAAGGGACTCCGGCGCAGATCCGTACTCGGTTCGGCCTCGTTCAACACATGCCGCTTCGGTTCGTCGAGGGCGACGAGGAGCCGAATCGCCTCGCGGACGAGGAACGGGACCACCTCTACGAGTGGACTCGCGGTACGGGGCGCGTCAACGCCAACAGCATAACGCGAGCACAACTTCGGGCCACGGTCAACCGAGCGGGCCACGCGGATGATATCATCACCGTCGAACGGCTCGGGTTGCTCGAATCGAGCATCATCTGTAAAGATAACACGGACGCTCCGGGGCTGCTCGCCGATATCGGCCCCTATTTAGAAGCTGAACTGCTCGCAGTCGTTCCATAGATGTCATGAATCGCCGCCTGCTCGCTACGCTCGCGTTCGTCTTCCTTCTCGCCCTCGCCGGGTGTACGACTATCCTCGGCAATGACGTGGGCGATCCGGCCTCCCTCTCGGCGGACGCGCAGTACGACTACGATACCGAACGGGACGCTTCCATCACGATCAACCGGGAGAACTACACCGCCGTCTACAACGTGTCGGCGAAAGTGACGGGGGACAACGAGACGATCGAACTGTGGCGGACGAACGCGCTAACGCTCGAGACACCGCTCGAGATATCGGCGCTGCAGTTCCGCTATCCGAACGGGACAGTCGTCCGGTACGTCGATGGGGAACCGGTCGCAATCCACGAGGACGGAACCGAGGAGACGACCGACGCGCTCGCCGTCAACACGACCCGACAACGAACGATCGTTCACCTTCCGGCTGAGGAGGGTCAACTTGCGTTCACGGCACCCAAGACCGGCAAGGAACTGATCATCAGGCCGGCCGTTCACGGGAGCTACGAGATCGCGTTACCCCCCGACCGAGACGCACAGATCCCGCTGTTGTCGCGCGTCCGACCGCCCAACGACGACCGAGTGGTCGTCGACGGTCGCGTTCACCTCCGGTGGGAGCAGCTCGACTCACCCGCGATCGCTGTCCAGTGGTATCTCGATCGCGATCTGTGGCTGTTCGGCGGCTTGGCTGCCGTCGCCGGCCTCGTCGGCGTGCTCGGCGTGATCTACTACTATCGGAAGATACAGCGGGCCGCAAAGCGCCGCGACGAGGAGGGGATCGACGTCGACTACGAGGACGACCGGAAGGGGCCGCCACCCGGTATGCGGTGACGACTCGTCCGATAGCTCCCCGTCGTCACCGCGTCATTGCACTTATTCGCGCCGGGGCCGAACGCTGGACATGAACGTCGCGTTGGTATCGGTCGGTGACGAACTGCTATCCGGGGATACGGTCAACACGAACGCCGCGTGGCTCGGCGAGCGACTCACGAAGCGGGGCGCGTCGGTCGAGCGCGTCACGGTCGTTCCGGATCGGGTCGCAGATATCGCTCGCATCGTGAACGAACACGCCGCCGAGTACGACGCGGTCATCGTCACCGGCGGGCTGGGACCGACGCACGACGACCTGACGATGGAAGCCGTCGCCGCGGCCGTCGGACAGCCGCTCGAACGATCGGAAAAAGCGCTCGAATGGCTCGACGAAAACGGCGGGTACAGCCGCTCGGAGCTCACGAAGGGGACCGCCGATCTGCCGGCCGGCTCTCGACCCCTGCACAACACCGTCGGAGTCGCCCCCGGTTGTGCCATCGAGAACATCTACGTGCTCCCGGGCGTCCCCGCGGAGATGCAGGCCATGTTCGAATCGATCGCCGACGTGTTCGAGGGCGAGCCACGGCACGTCGAATCCGTCACCCTCGACGAACCCGAGAGCGCGCTGGTCGACAGACTTCAGGAGCTACAGGAGCGCTTCGAGGTCAAGGTCGGGAGCTATCCGGGCGAGAACGTGCGGGTCAAAATCGAGAGCACCGATCGAGCGGCCGTCGAACGCGCTGCCGGGTGGCTACGGGAGAACGGGATCGTCGCGAAAACGGAGTCGTAGCCGACTACCGGTAGAGATACCAGAGCCACCCAACGGTGATGACGAGGCTGGCGAGCAGCACGACCCAGCCCATGGCGTCGATGATGAACGGGCTGTCTTCGAGAGCCTGCATGATGAGGTTCATGTACCGCCGTTGCCGCCCAGGGGTTATTAATCGGTTCCTTTCGCTCGATCCCCATTCGATCGGGACTCTCACGGCCACGGGTACGTGCACACCGGTCGGTTTTTCCCTCGGCGACGCCCAGACGGGGTATGCGACGCGTTGGGCTCGTAGTGAATCCGATCGCCGGCATGGGGGGCAGAGTCGGGCTGAAGGGGACCGACAACAAGGTCGAGGAGGCCCGCCACCGCGGCGCGGAGCCGCGCTCGCCGGATCGCGCCCGCGAAGCCCTCGAACACCTCAAGAACCAGCCGGAGTCGGTGGCGCTGTACACCTATGGCGGCGCGATGGGTGAGGACGAATCGGTCGCCGCGGGGTTCTCGCCGACGGTCGTCGGCGCGCCCGAGCGCGAGGAGACGACCGCGGCAGACACCCGCACCGCAGTCCGTCGGTTCGTCGAGGAAGGCGTCGATCTCATCCTCTTCGTCGGGGGGGACGGAACGGCGGTCGACGTCGCCGAAACGCTCGAAGCCCTCGACGACGAGACGCCGATCCTCGGCATTCCTGGTGGGGTGAAAGTGTACTCGTCGGTGTTCGCTGTCACGCCGCGGGCAGCCGGTCGCATCGCGACGGCGTTCGATCGCACCGAGGTTCGCGAGGTCAACGACATCGACGAGGACGCCTACCGGGGCGGGGACGTCAACACCGAGCTGAAAGCGCTCGCGACGGTCCCCGTCGGCGACGAGGTCCAGTCCTCGAAACAGATCGGCGGGGGAACGGTGGAGTCGCTCGCGGCCGCCGTCGCTGCCGAGATACGCGAAGACGACGCGACGTACGTGTTGGGTCCGGGGTCGACCGTCGACGCCGTCAAAACTGAACTCGGGATCGATGGCTCGCCGCTTGGCGTCGACGTCTGGCGTGACGGAAACGTACTGGCTCGCGACGCCGGCGAAGCAGCGATCGTCGAGGCGCTCGGCGAGCGGAACGTGATCGTGGTCTCTCCGATCGGCGGGCAGGGCTTCATCTTCGGCCGCGGAAACGACCAAATCTCGCCACCGATCATCCGCCGCTCGGAGATCGAGGTCGTCGCGTCCAAACAGAAGCTCTCTGATATCGGCGTGCTGCGCGTCGACACCGGCGATCCGGAGCTCGACGAGTCGTTGCGGGGCTGGCAGCGCGTTCGGGTCGGAAAGTTCGAACGACAGCTGTTGAAAGTCGTCTAGCGCCCGACCGGCGAGCGCGCACCGCAGGCCGTGCAGTGACGGATCTCTGCGCCGTTTTCGGTTTCTAGCCGCGTGTCCGGGAGGCCACACGCTGGACAGAGCACGTACCTCTCGGCGTAGGCTTCGATGGCGGTCTCGATCCGGTCGTGACCAAACTCCCCCGTCAGTCGGAGTCGTCCCCGATCGTCGATGGTTGCGCTCGTCCCGAGTTCGGTCTGGATGAATTTCATGAGGTGTGTGGCCTCACGATCGAGGGCGTCGAGCGTCGACTGGAAGTTCTCGTACACGGTGACGTTTCCCTCCTGACGCACATCGGGATCGGGAATCGAAAACCGCCCCGTCGATCCCTCGACGTCCGACGTCGATTCGATCGCACGGTCGAGCCCGTCTTCGTACTCCATACATACAGTTGACTAGCCGGGAGGAAAAATGTTGAGCAGTGCGCGACATCGGGCGGGGCGGCCGGCGTGAACCGGTCGAGCCCAAACTATCGAATGTTGCCGCGTCGGGGCCACAGAAACGTGTTAACTTGTGTCAGGATACTACTATATGCCCTGAGTCGCTACGCGAAGATGACCATGAAAAAGCAGGAGCTCATTCATCTCCACGGCCTGCTCGCGGAGGTATGTAACCACTACGAGCAAATGGCAGAGTGCAACGTAGAGCACGCAAAATACACCGAACTCGGTGTCCGACCGACCTCGATCCACAAATCGAAAACCGATCACAAAACGGCTGTTTTTGCCCTTGCGGACGGTATCACTGACGAGATGGAGCGCGAGACGGAGCCGGCCGTCTCGGCTGCCGCCGACTGAATCGCCGATCGCGTCGTTCTGCGAACCGCAACACAACCCACCAACGAGCGACGGCGCTGTGGCTCGGCGAGTGTAGCCAGACGAAACGAGCCGCGTCACCGCCGATCGATCACTCGTCCAACAGATCCTCGAACTCCGGTAGCACGTCGTTTTCGTCGTCTTCGGCGTGCTGATCCGTCTCCGAATCATCCTCGTCGTCGTCTTCGATCACTTCGACCTCGATCACTTCGAGCGGGATGTTTCGGAGCCGCTGTCCGATCTCTTTGCGCGCGATTCGCGACGCGTGTTCGTCGTGTTCGACGTTGAACACGGTCATCTCGAGCTCCAGAGCGACGAGCCCTTCGTCGGCAGCGATGAACGCCGGCTCCTGGGATTCCCCGCAGTGTGGACACGTCCGTTCCCCCATGTTGATCTCGACGTAGTTGAGATCGGGGTTCAACATCTCACCCGTCTTCGAGATCGCAATACGAACCGCCTCGTCGGCCGTTCCGACGTCGTACACCGGGACCGCAGCTTCGACGACAACTCGGCAGTCCATGGTACGGTGTTGCGTCCCCTGTGACAAGAACCTTCGCACTACCGCTAGACGCGTCGGTATGCTGACATCGAAATCGGTCCGCGCGTCACTTCGAAAGGTGAAACATCACTCGACCCGAGAGGCGGATATGGAGACCGGCAGCCGCCCGATCGAGTCCTTCGACGGTGGATTCGACCTCCGAACGACGCTCGAAAGCGGCCAGTCGTATCTGTGGCGACGCGACGACGACCGGATGTATCGCGATTCGTCGGCCGACGCACCGTGGTACTACACCGTCCTCCCGGAGACGGCGACGGAGACGAACGAATCGGAGATCCTCCGCGTTCGGCAGACGGATCGACGACTCGAGTGGGAATCGTCGACCGCGAACGCGTACGAGCGGTTGGAACACCTGCTTCGACTCGACGACGACCTCGATTCGATCATCGACTCGACGCCGGAGGACCCGCTCATCGACAGCGCCTACGGCGCACATCGGGGGATGCGGCTGGTTCGGGACCCGCCGTTCGGCTGTCTGATCTCGTTCATCTGCTCGGCACAGATGCGCGTCGGGCGGATCCACCGGATGCAGATCGCGCTCGCCGAGGCGTACGGTGAGTCGATCCGGTTCGACGGGGCCGAGTACAGCGCGTATCCGACGCCCGATCGGCTGGCCGAGGCGACCGAATCGGAGCTTCGCGACCTCTCGTTGGGCTATCGCGCGCCGTACGTCCAGCGAACAGCCGAGATGGTCTCCACGGGCGAAGCGCATCCGAACGACGCCGTCGGACTCAAGTACGAGGCTGCCCGCGAATCGCTGACCCGGTTCGTCGGCGTCGGCGACAAAGTGGCCGACTGCGTACTCCTGTTCTCGCTCGGCTATCTGGAGGCCGTCCCGCTCGACACGTGGATCCAAAGCGCGATAGAGGAGCACTACCCCGACTGCGAGTGCGGGAGCTACGCCGAGACGTCCAGGGCCATCAGAGCGCGGCTCGGCGGGACCTATGCCGGGTACGCGCAGACCTACGTCTTTCATCATTTGCGGACCGGCGGCGACGTCTAAGCATCGCACCTTGCCGGACGCTCACAGCTGCCGGAGGAACTTTGCCTTCGACCCCGAAACGGGATACGTATGGCCGATCGAATTCGCGCCCACGTGTTCATCTCCGGCCGCGTACAGGGCGTCTACTATCGGGCGACGACGCGGGGCACCGCACGCGAGACCGGCGTCGACGGGTGGGTCAAAAACCTCGACGACGGCCGCGTCGAGGCGGTCTTCGAGGGTGACGACGACGCGGTCGAGGCGATGGTCGAGTGGTGTCACACCGGAAGCTCGAACGCGCGGGTCGACGACGTCTCGGTCGAGTACGGCGACCCGGTCGATCTCGAGGGGTTCGAAATTCGCCGGTAGTCGATCCGCGGCGTGCTGCTTCGACCCGACCGCGACGGCACAACGGTTAGTGCGCTTCGGTGAGAACGTCGATGCATGATTTCGAGCACCGAGATGGCCGTCGTGGACGAGAACGCCGAGGCGCTCGGCGTGCCGCGAAAGCAGTTGATGGAGTCGTCGGGGAACGCCGCTGCGCGCGCCGTTCGCGAGATCGCGGATCCGGGGGCGTCCGTCGCGTTGGTCTGCGGGCGCGGGAACAACGGGGGCGACGCGTTCGTCGCGGCTCGGTTTCTGTCGGCGTACGACGTGACGGTTCACCTCCTCGGTCGACCGGAGACGATCTCGACGGAGATCGCACGGGAGAACTGGGTGGCGCTCGAACGGGCGGAGATCGACCGTCGGACCGTCGAGGATTCGACCGCCATCGACCTCGCTACTCCCGATATCGTCGTCGACGCGATGCTCGGAACCGGCGTGACGGGAGCGCTCAGGGAGCCGGAAGCGACCGCGGCAGAAACGATCAACGCCGCCGACTGTCCGGTCCTCGCGGTCGACGTGCCCTCGGGGATCGACGCCGACACGGGTGAGCGCGAGGGCATCGCCGTCGAGGCCGACCGGGTCGTCACGTTTCACGACGAAAAACCCGGGCTCCGGGACCTCGACGCCGACGTGACGGTCGGTGATATCGGTATCCCCGACGCCGCGGAGCGGTTCGTCGAGCGCGGGGACCTCCGTCGACTTTCGCGGGACTCCAACGCACACAAGGGGGACTTCGGGCGCGTCCTCGTCGTCGGTGGCGGCCCCTACACGGGCGCGCCGGCGCTGGCAGCCCAAGCCGCGCTCCGTTCGGGGGCCGATCTGGCCTACGTCGCCTGCCCGGAGACGGTCGCGAGGGAGGTACAGGGATACAGCGAGAATCTGATCGTCGAGCCACTGGCCGGCGAGCGCCTCGATTCGTCGAACGTTCAGCAACTGTTGGCAGTCGCGTCCCGAATGGACTGCGTGGTGTTCGGTCCTGGCCTCGGGGACGCGACGAAGTCCTTGGACGCGGTCGAGGCGTTCCTCGAAGCGTTCGCCGGAACCGCGGTCGTCGACGCCGACGCCCTCCAAGTAGTTCCAAACGTCGAAACCGAGGCGACGCTCGTGTGTACGCCACACCAAGGTGAACTCGAATCGATGGGTGGAACGACCGCCGCGGATCCCGACGACCGCGCCGAACTCGTCGAGTCGTTCGCAGCCGAGCTCGACGTGACGCTTCTCGTGAAAGGGGCGTACGACGTGATCTCCGACGGGACGCGGACGAGGCTCAACCGAACGGGCAATCCGGGCATGACCGTCGGAGGCACCGGCGATGTCCTCGCCGGCGTGACGGGCGCGATGGCCTGCGTCCTCGACCCGATCCACGCGGCGGCGATCGGGGCGTACACAAACGGTCGTGCCGGGGACATCGTCGTCGAGGACAATGGGTACGGGCTGGTGGCGACGGACCTCCTCGGCGCGTTGTCGGCGGCGCTGTGGTCCGAGTCGGTCGCATGAACCGCGGTCGCCCCGGTGGTTTCTTCGCCACGCGGCCGAAGGGACACGCATGAGCGACGAACCCGACCTCACGCACGTCACCGACACCGGCGACGCACAGATGGTCGACGTCGGCGATAAACCGGACAGCGCGCGAAGAGCAGTCGCCCGCGGCCGAATCGAGCTCGCTCCATCGACCGTCGAGGCGATTCGGGCGAACGAACTGGAGAAGGGAGACGTCCTCTCGGTTGCCCGCGTCGGCGCGATCAACGCGGTCAAACACACGTGGGAGACGATCCCGATGTGTCACCAGATTCCGATCACGAACGTCGAGACCGAGTTCGTCGTCGACGACGCGAGCGTCGACCTCACCGTCGCCGTCGAGACGACCGGAAAGACCGGCTGCGAGATGGAGGCGCTCGAAGGCGTGACGACTGGCTTGAACGTCGTCTGGGATATGGTGAAAGCCGCCGAAAAGGACGCGGACGGTCAGTACCCACAGACGAAGATCACAGGCGTCGAGATTCTCTCGAAACGCAAAGCGGAGCCGTAGGCGAGGTCACTCGACCGGCGCGACCGACAACTCGCTCGCCTTCGCGCGCGCCTGCTCGACGATCGCCAGCCGGGCTTCGAATTCGAGGAGAACCTCGTCGCCGTACTCGACATCCTCGACGTGCGCGTGATCGTGCACCCACGACACCAGGCTCATCGTCTCGTCGATCATCGGGACCACGAGCCGTTCGCGGCGCCACGCGGGGAGTTGCTCGTCGATTCGGGTCCGCAGTTCGTCGATCCCGATGCCCGCCTTCGCGCTGATGACGATCGGGTCCGGTGCGAGCGCAGAGAGCGCGTCGCGTTTCGTCTCCAACTCCTCGTCGTCGACGAGATCAGCCTTGTTCAACACGGTGACGATCGGCGCTTCGTTGCGCTCGTACAGCGTGTCGTGGCACGTGACGAGTTTCTCTCTGATCTCTTCGACCGGATCGGACACGTCGACCACGAGCAACACGAGGTCGGCTCGATACACCTCCGAGAGCGTCGATTTGAACGACTCGACGAGCCAGTGCGGGAGATCGGAGACGAAGCCGACGGTGTCGGTCACCAACACGTCGCGTCGGTCGAACTCAGCCCGGCGGGTCGTCGTTCCGAGCGTGGTAAACAGCTCGTTTTCCGACTCCGCGGTCGAATCGAGGTCCGGGTGGAGCCCATCGTTTTCGTCGATCGAGAGATCGCTCGCCAGTCGCCGCAACAGCGTCGACTTCCCGGCGTTCGTGTAGCCCGCCAGCGCGACGAGGTCGAACCCCGACTCGCGACGCTGTTCGCGGCGGTGGGCCTCCGTCTGCTCGATCCGTTCCAATTCGTCGCTGATCCGGCTGATCTGTGCCTTGATGTCCTGCTCGCGGGACTCGTCGTACTCGCCGAGCCCCATGAATCCCGGCCGCTCGTCGCGTTTGGCGAGCGACGCCTTCGCCTCGGCTCGCGGCAGCTCGTACCGGAGTTCGGCGAGCTCGACCTGGAGTTGGGCCTTCTTCGTCCGGGCGCGCTGGCCGAAGATATCGAGGATGAGCCTGAATCGGTCGATAACCTCGACACCGTCCGGTAGCTCGGTCCCCAGATTGAACGTCTGGTACGGCCCGAGGCGATTGTCGAAAATCACCGTCCTCGCCTCCGTGTCGACGACGATGCTCGCGAGTTCGTCGACTTTCCCCGCCCCGAGACAGAGCGCCGGATCCTCCGCGCGTTCCTGTGTCACCTCGCCCACGACCGTGTAGCCGGCCGCTCGGGCGAGGTCCCGTATCTCCGTCGTGTCCGGGTAGCCGTCGTCGACGCGCTTTGCGACGACCGCCCGGCCGTTCGTTCCAGTCACTCGGTCGATCTACGTCGTCACGCTATTTAACGTTCGGGCGAGTCGGTCGACGCGCGTTCCGACCGCCACATCGGCTCGGTTATCGCGTTCCGATCTCGTCTTCGTCCTTGACGATCCGGGTTTCGGCCTCGCCGCTCGTGTGCTCGTTGACGAGGTCGTAGAACTCGTTTTGTAGCCCGGCGGGAAATCGGACGACGCCGACCCACGACCCGTCGGACTGCCACTCCTCACGTTCGAGTTCGCCGAACTGTCGGACCTGTGCCTGCGCACTACCCGCGTACTCCGCCGGCAGTTGGACGGCCATCACGATCTCGTCGAACCGGATGGGGAGGACCGGACGAAGCGCGTCGAGCGCGTCGTCGACTTGGTTTTCGACCGGCTCCATTGGATCGATCTTGAATCCCGCCTCCTCGAGGGCGCGCTCGATCCGCTCGGGGGGATGCGGCGCGTCGTCCATCTGCGGATTGACCGCGTTTCGCGAGATCGTGTTGACGAGCTGTCTGTGTTTTTGCTCCTGCATCTCACGGCGCTGCTCGGCGGTGATCTGTATCTCACCGCGGGTGATGACCTCAGGGATGATCTCGAGCGGATCGGTCGTATCGAAGACCTCTACGAGCGAGTCCTCCGGCGGTCGGTCCCCCGTCGACGCGTCCTCGAAGACGTCCTCGGCCGCGATCACGTCCTCCAGTTCGCCGTCGAACTCCCCGCGTTTGATCGCGAGCGCGGCGTCCGGATCGACGAGCACTTCGAACCGTTGGCCGTGGGATTCGAGCCGGGCCGTCACCGCCTCGTCAAGAGATATCATACGTACTGGTAGGCGGGATGGAAAATAAAAGATGTTCCCAAAACGTCTCGCAGCCGTGTCGCTATTCGTCGGTGTCCGTCTCCTCGTCCGCTTCAGCGGCGAGGAGTCCGTGCTCCGAGAGATACGCCTCGATCTCCTCGTCGGTTCGCTGGCGGAAGCCCTCTTCGCCGACGGAGATCGTCGCGAGTCCGATCCCTTCGGGGGTGAGCTCACCGTCGTTGACGGATGCGAGCGCCTCCAGTGCGAGGCCGACCCCTGCGTCGAGATCGATCTCTTCGCTGTAGTGTTCCTCGAGGTAATCTTCGATGTCACCGCGGTCGGCACCGACGGCCAGCGCCTGCCACTCATACGGCGTTCCGGACGGGTCCGTCTCGTAGAGCCGTGGTTCGCCGTCCTCGATGCCGCCGATGATCAGCGCGACGCCGAACGGCCGTGCGCCGCCGACCTGCGTGTACTGTTGGATGTGGTCGGTGACGGCCTTTGTCAGCGTTTCGACGCCGATCGGCTCGTCGTAGCGAAGTTGATTGACCTGTGCCTGACGGCGCGCGAAGTCGATCAGTTGGCGGGCGTCTGCGACGTGGCCGGCGCTCGCGATACCGATATGGTTGTCGGCCTTGTGGATCTTCTCGACGCTGGTCCGCTCCATGAGCGGCGAGCGGATGCGTTTGTCCACGACCAACACGACACCGTCCTTGGTCCGGATGCCGATGGACGCCGTGCCTCGTTTGACCGCCTCTCGCGCGTACTCGACTTGGTACAGACGGCCGTCCGGGGAGAAGATGGTGATCCCCCGATCGTACGCCTGCTGCTGCGATTGTCCCTGCATTGTTAGTTGTCGCGGATATCGAGTGCTGTCGCACCCACGGGGCCGTCCGGAAGCTCCACGTCGATCCGGTCGTTCCGGATGACGGCGGGCCGGGAGGCGTCCGCGAACGCGACGGTTCTCTCTTTAGATCTTATCTGCGGACGCCGTATATACTTTTCTTCACAGGCTCGAACCGTCCCGCTAACGCCGCGGACGAACAGACCGATCGGCTGTCCGTCAATCTCGTCGATGCTCGCCAATACGGCCCGAAGTCGGTCGACTTCGCCACGACGAACTCGGATGACCGCGGTCCCGTCACCCTCCTCGAATCGAAACCCGAACAGGTTCGTATCGAGCGCTGCACTCCCGACGTCACCGATGAGGTTCTGCGTCGCGAACCACAGCGTGCGCTGGAACGAACGACGGTCGATCTCCGTGTCGGGGTGCGATTCGAGCTCGATCGCGAGATACCGCCACCGCGGACGCACGTGCTTCGGGAGGTGTTTCACTGGATGGCATTCGAGGACGATAAACAAAGCTTCGGCGGTCGACGAGGGGCGACCGACTGCCGCTGATCTACCTGTCGTCCTCTCTCTGGACCGTTCGAACCCCGGGTTCGACGAACGCGTCCGATTGTCGCTCCCGATTTCGCGATGCGATCTCGCCCCATGCTCGCAGTCCGGTGACCATCGCGTCCTGGTCGAACCCGATCGTCTCCCCGAGCGCGATCAGTTCGCGCGGCCCGCGAAGTTCGAGATGCGAGCGCGCATCCGCGGACACGACGTAGGGCGCGCCGTACTGCTCGACGAGCTCGCGAAGCTTGCGGAGATCACCGATCGCCTCGACCCGAGGACCGCCGTCGGCTCGGAGCACTCGGGAGAGATTGAACTCCACGTGAACGCCGTTCTCGGCCGCGCTCTTCGCCAGGACGTGGTTCACGTCGCCGCCGTCCATCGGGTGGGCAAGTACGTCGACCTGCGGTTGCTCGACGGCGAATCGGTTCAACGCGCCACCGTGGACGCAAACGACAGTCCGCTTCGAGCGATAGTTTCCGATCAATCCGCTCGCCTGTCCGGGGTCGTTGGTCCGTATCTCGATTCCGGGAACGATCTCGATTCCGTACGCTTCGGCGATGCGGTCGGCGTCGTAGGTTGTCTGTGCGTTCCCGTGGTTTCGAACCACGATACCGTCGTACCCGTACCTCGCTGCGGTCTTCACGAGGCGGGCGACCGTCGCCCGTCCGTCTGGATAGGCGTGGACGGCTTCGTACATACGGTCCCGTGGACGCTTCGGCCCTTTGCTGTTGTGTCTCGTCGTCCCGCTAGGCTGTGAAGCGAAGAATCAGTATTCGAGATCGACGGTGTAGCGGTCGAGCAATAAGACGGCGACCACGCCGAGGACGGCCGGGACGACGACGACGAAGACTGTCGTCGATGAGACGGCCGCAACGTTGTCCGTTACCTCTCGGATCGGGAGTCGAAGCGCGCCGACCATGAGGCTCACGAGAAAGACGAACGTGTCCTCGCGATACCTGTTCAGCGCGGCGCGGACGGCGTAAGCCACCGAGAACAGTCCGACAAGCGCACCGGAGACGAAGACGACGAACGGGACGAGCGAGTCCACGAGCGGATCGACGTTTCCCCCGAGCGCGTCGAGAAGCCCTGCGAACACTCGTCTCGGAATCCCACTCACGTACTCGTATTGGCCCATGAGGAGGAGTAGGAACGCTCCGGAGATCCCGGGGAGGATCATCGCCGAGATCGCGATCGCACCCGCAGCGAACAGAACCGGCAGTGTCGTCGTACTCGTCCCAGCGAGCGATGGATCGGTGATCGAGAACGCGACGAGAAACCCGATCGCGGCCACGGCGATCCGTCGCGGCGTGCCGATCTCGACGTACCGGTAGAGAACGATCGCTGACGCGCCGATGAGTCCGAAAAAGAACGCGTACGTCGGGGCGGGATACCGCGTCACCGCGACGTGCATCACGGTCGCGACGGTCGCGGCGGCGGAGAGCGCACCCGCGCCGAGTGCGAGGAGAAACGGAACGTCAGCACGACGAAGATCAGCGGCGAGCGCCGACCGGCCCTCGGTCGTGTGGAGCGTCGGGAGATGACGCACGATGGCGGGGTCGAGCGCCGTCAGCGCCGCGATCAGCCGCTCGTAGATACCCAAGATGACAGCGATCGTGCCGCCGGAGACGCCCGGGACCGTGTCTGCAGAGCCCATGCAGACGCCCTTGAGATAGATCGCGAGCCACGCGCGGAGTCCCGTTGGACGGCTCATTCAGCTGTCCGAACGGTCCGGCTCGATCGGGTATCGCCGCCGGATCCGCCGTCACCGTCGGTCGAGTTGCCCTCATTGTTGCCGCCGCTCGGCTGGATCTGAGGCGTCTGGAGTTCGACGGTGACCGGCGTGTCGTCGTCACCGACGACCTGCGCCTCGGTCACGTCCGCGGTCCCGATCGCGGGTGCCTCGGGCGCGATGAACTGATAGCTGCTGTTGGCTCGAACGTCGACGTTGGTGTGGCCGTTCTCAGGGCCGTACTCGTCGTAGCCGGTCGTCGAGTACGGGAGGGTCATTTCGAAGCTGCCGTCGGCGTCCGTTTCGGCGTACTGGGTGTAAATGAACGTCTGCCCGGTCGAGCGGATCTCCATCTCGACGGACGCCTGCACCTCGGTGTTGGCCGGGCCGGTCCCCTCGACGGTCGCCCCGTCGACACGTTCGAACGTCTTCACCCACTCGTCGTACCCGTTGACCGGCTGTTGGCCGAGGACACGGTCGAACGGCGACGACGCGACCGGTCCGCCGGCGTGGACTAATCGGAAGTGTTCGAGCGCCTCGACCCGTTCGGACGGCTGACCCAAGACGCCGCCGCGGAAGACCGTCGGGTCGTTCTCGGCGGCTTCGCGGGCCGCCTCGACGCTGTCGTGCTGTTCGTAGATGTCATCGACGGTCGTGGCGTCCTCCGGTAGCGTGGCGACGCCGCCCTCTTCAGAGTACTGGCCAAAGTTGAGCGTGATCGTCCCTGGCTCCCGTGCGCTGCCGTGGAATTGGTACATCCGCACGCGCATGCTCTCGTAACCGCGCTGGGTGTGCGCGCCGTACAACGGTTGGAACTGTCCCGTCTGGGGGTTCTGCTGTCCGACGCTGATACCGACATCGCTACTCGACACGTTGTGACGCGATTCGAACGCCGTCGGAGCGCCGTACTTCCGCGTCCCGGCGTAGCCGAGCTGGTAGTCAACCATCACGTACCGGACGCTCTCACCCTCGGGTTGGTCCTCTTCGAGGATCTCAATCGCTTCGTCTTCCTCGTCGGCGAGCAGGAAGTCGGCCGACTCGGTCGCGTGTTGCTGGAAGGGGTTCGCGACCGGGACACGCTCACCGCGGGTCGTTATGTAGTGGCCGTAGTCCCACCACGCCAGCACGCCGTACTCGCCGGCCTCGTACTCGAAGTCGTCGGTATTCTCGTAGGTGCCGTAGAAGTCGAGTCTCGGATCATCTCCGCTGCCGTACGATCCGACCTCGGGTGTCTCCTCGGAGAGCCAATCGAGGCTCTCGGTCCACTGGCCCATCTCGCCGGGCTGGGATGCCCTGTCGACCGTCGTGACCGTCGCGCCCGTCGCGACGAGCGGGCCAGCGATGACGAAGAGTATCGCGACGACGATCAGTGTTTGATACGGTTTGACCGTTCTGATGTCCTCACGAACGTTGTCGAGATCGACGAACTGGTAAATCCAGCTGACGACGTAGGCGTTACCGGCACCGACAGCGATAACCAGGTAGTAATCGAACCGGAGTTGCGTGAGCGTAAAGAGCAGCATGATCGCCGCGAACACCGTGATAAGTACGTGTTCCGCCCGGGGGCGTTCGTCTGCGAGCGTGCGGTACGAGAGTAAAAGAAACCCGCCGATCGCGGTGTACAGCGCGAACCCGTAGTTTCCGTAGAAAAACGAGACGGGATTCGACGGCGACTGTGCTTCCCCTATCGTCGCGGCAGTGTCCGTCGTCCCCAATCCGGCGACGCGCCGGAACTGACTGACGAAAAAGTCGAACACGTCCGGAAGCACGACGGCGACGACGGCAACGCCGACGAGTCCCATACCCACAATGCCGACAGGGTAGGCGATCCTCGGGAGATCTCGACTCTCCCACAGCCTTGCGATCCCGGCCATGAACGCCGCACCGCCGGCGACCGCGAGCGCGAAGAGCGGGTGGAGGAGCGAGTAGTCGGTCACATCTAATCCCATCGAGACGACGAACGGAGAGACGAGCACGGCGAAGACGACCATCGCGATCGCGGACGGAATCGCGACGTGATCGGGGCTGTGGCCGCGAACGAACTCGACCGAGAGGTGGACCAAGAGGAACACAGCGAATATACCGAACAGGAACACGGCGGGCGGCCAGACCAGCACCGCGACGACAAGCGACGCGCCGAACGCGGCGGCCCACTTCAGCGAATCACCGATCGGTTCGAACTCGCGCGTGCGGAAGAATTCGTATATCGGACGGTCACGCTGTGCAACCGTCACCATAACCATCCCGAAGACGAGGGCTACGAGCGTCGCAAGCACCTCGGCGACGTGGTGATCGTAGGTTCCCACGACGCTCCGAGTGAGGAACTGACCGGCCGACAGCGCCAGGACGACGACCGCGATGATGCCGCCGAACCGGCCACCGAGCCGACGGCCGATGACGTACATCGGGATCGCACACAGCGTCGCGATGACCGGTGCGGTCAAAAGCGTCGTTGCGATGATTGTGCTCTCGGATGGTGAACCGAGCCCGACGATCATCGCGGCCGTCGCCACTACCTGATCGAATATCGTCCCGAACTGACCGGCACGAGTCCCGGCGTCGAAGCCGGTCCACGGATCGAACGGCATGGTGAACGGGTAGTGCTCGACGACGTATCGGGTCGACCGGTAGTGGTAGTAGGGATCGTTCCCCCGATAGAGCGGTCTGCCGTCCGAGCCGACGTGATTCGAGTAGTGTCTCACCCGGATCCACAGCATGAACGCCATGAGGGCTGCGAGGACGGGGATGTGATACAGACGATATACAGTGTCGATCTGCGACTCGTAGTCGTCGAGCCGCTCTTCGATCGCCTCAAACCGCTGGCTCATTGAGCGGACACACTGTCAAAACGCGCATAAGCCTTTTCCATTACGCTTCAAAAGGGGGTAGCCCATCGGCCGTGCAGCGCTCACGCATCGTGGTCACCACTTCGGTGGCTCGAGGCCAGCCGCTTCGAGCAGGTCCTTCCACCTGTTTTGTACGGTGAGTCTGGAAACGCCGACGGCGTCCGCCACGGCCGATTGTGAGCGGCGGTTTCCCGCGATGAGCGCGCCTGCATAGAGACTGGCCGCCACGGTCGCTCGCTTCGAGCGGTCCGCCACGGGAACCGTCGAGAGAAACAGATCCGTGGCGCGAGACTTCGCCTCGCCACCGAGGTCGAGTCGCTCGGCCGCGTCGTCGATGGTCGCGAGCCACTCCTCGTTTTCGACCTGATCTCGGGCGCGGTACATACGTCACGTTGGGACGGAGACGTATATAAATGATTCCGGCCGGGGCGAATCGGACTCGGTGCCGCTGCGGCAAACCGGACGATGCACGCGCAAACCCGCGCTCTTTTATACTCGCCGAATGAATCGGGATGCGTACGCGAGATGACCGACGAACGTGGTAGGCGTGGGATGGCAGCCGTTCCGTGGGATTCCGCGGCGCTGTATCTGATACTCGCGAGTTCGCTCATCGGGGTCATGGGCGTGTCGCTCATCAGTCCGATCCTGCCGGAGCTTCGAACCGCCTTCGATATCTCCGACTCGCAGGTCGGCCTCGTCATCACCGTGTACACCCTTCCCGGCGTATTTTTGACGCCGTTCGTCGGCCTCCTCGCCGACCGGATCGGCCGACGCCGAGTCATCATCCCGCTGTTGATGATATTCGGGATCGGCGGGGCGGGGATCGCCTTCACCGAGAACTTCGCGCAGGTACTCGTCCTCCGATTTCTGCAGGGAGTCGGTGCGGCCGCTCTGGTCACGCTCGCGATGACGCTCATCGGCGATTTCTACGACGGCACACAACAGAACGCAGTGATGGGGCTCAACTCGAGTACGATCGGGACCGGCGCGGCGATGTACCCCCTGATCGGCGGCGCGCTGGCCGGCATCCGGTGGAACGCGCCGTTTCTGTTCTACGGGATCGGCATCCTCGTCGGCCTCGTCGCCGTCGCGTTCCTCCCCGAGCCGGACGGGAGAGAAGCGAGCGACGTTCGGACGTACCTCGCCGGGCTCCGTGACGTCGCCGTCGATCCGAAAGCGCTCGCCGTGTTCAGCGCGATCTTCGTCGTTTTCTTCGTCTTCTACGGTGCCGTCCAGACCGCCCTCCCGCTGCTTTTGAACGACGAGTTCGCGCTCTCGCCGGCCGAAATCGGTCTCCTGCTTGCGATGGTGTCGATCGCCAGCGCGGCTATCTCCTCGCAGTACGGCCGAATATCGGAGTGGCGCAGCGCCCCCGAACTGATCGCGCTCGGGTTCGTCGCCTACGGGTGCAGCCTGCTCGGTGTCTGGATCGCCCCGTCGCCGATCGCCGTCGGCGGCTCGCTGCTGGCGTTCGGCGTCGGATTCGGCCTCGTGATGCCCTCCATCGACACCGCGATCATCACCGCCGTCTCCGGGCGACTTCGGGCTGGGATGATGGGGGTGCGAACGAGCGTCCTCCGGCTCGGACAGACGCTCGGCCCGGTGTCGTTCACGTACCTCGCCGAGGAGGGATTCGCGACGCCGACCCGTGGGTATCGCCTGCTCCTCGTTCTGTGCGGCGTCGTGATCCTCCTCGTGGGAGCGAGCGCGTATCCCATCTTACGCAGCGGATCCTGACAGCTGAGTCGAACGGAGTCGAAAAGTTCGGGCGCGCGGGGAGGATGGGGAAATCCGAGGCCGTCGGAGCGCGCCCAGCGGAAGGACGGTTCCAACGGGCATAAATCCACGTCAGACGGGCGCGTGACCCGCGTACGATGGCGTCTTGAGAGAGAAGAACGCACCAACCAACGTAACCGTATTCAGGCACTCGAATGCGTGAGAGAAACGTATACAACTTCTGAAAATACTCTTGTTCAACCGAATTCAACTGAACACGTGGCACTTTCGTCGCGTCTCTCGCCGTTTCGGACGTTCGAGATCAGCACCGGAGAGCTGACCGGCGCGATAGGAGATTCGATTACGGTGCTCCCGCTCGTCGTCTCGCTGGGGGTGTTGACGCCGGCCTCGCTCCCGCATCTGCTCGTCTGGTTCGCCGTCTTTCGGGTCGTCTGGGGAATCCTCTACGGCGTTCCGCTGTCCGTCGAACCCATGAAAGCGATCGCTGGGCTGGCGATCGTCGGCGGAATCACGTACGGTGAACTCGCCGCCGCGGGGTTGCTCGCTGGAGGTGTGTTGCTCGTCGTCGGCTGGCGAAACTGGCTCGAACACATCGACGGCGTCATCGGCGAACCGGTGGTCCGGGGCGTCCAGTTCGCCGTCGCGTGCATGCTCGTCGTCGCCGCGGTCGAACTGGTCGTCGCGGCCCCCGCGGTGGCCGGTGCGGGGCTCGCCATCGCCGTGACAGTGGCTCTCGTCTCGCGTCGTGCGGTCGCGCTCGTGCTCCTCGTCGTTGGTGGGGTGTGGGCGGCCGCGACCGTCGGCGTTCCGCAGCCGACGCTGCCGGAGATGGGGCTCTTTCCGACCGGCGAGCCATCGGTTTCGATCGCTGCCATCGAGGGGCTCACCGCGCAGCTCGCGATGACGGTCGGCAACGCCGCGATCGCCACCTCGCTCCTCCTTTCGGACCTCTACGACGCGGACGTGTCGTCGGACAGACTCGCCGGAAGCATGGGCGTGATGAACCTCGCGGCGGTTCCCTTCGGCGCGCTGCCGATGTGTCACGGGTCCGGCGGGCTCGCGGGAAAGCACGCCTTCGGTGCGCGAACGGGAACGGCGAACCTCGTCGCGGGCGCGCTGTATCTCGGGCTCGCATTCGTCGCCGACCTTCTCGTCGCGTTTCCGATGGCGCTCCTTGGCGTCCTCCTGTTGGTGGTCGCCGCCTCGCTCGCCCGCGTCGCGCTCGGGGCCACCGATCGGCCGCTGTTCGTCCTCGCGATCGGCGGCGTCTCGATCGTCACGAACGTCGGCGCAGCGTTCGTGGCCGGCGTGGTGTGGTGGCGACTCCGCGGGTGAAGTTTTTGTTCCGTCCGCGACTCCGTGTTCGTATGTCGTGGACGAAGCTGTTCGAGCGAGCCGACGCCTACGGGACCGACCTCGACGAGATACAGCGTGTCCTTCGGGAGCGTCGCGACCGTGCGTGACGATCGCGAGGCCGATCCGACGCGCATCGTCGTCGATGCCGACGTGCTCGCCGCCGATCTGCTCGTCGGCGGAGCCGCACGGGCGGTGATGGACGTGCTTCGAACCCACTCGTGGCTCGAACTCGTCGCGACCGACCCGCTTCTCGACGACGCCGAGGCGGTCATCGAATCCCTCGCGGATCGGGAGCTCGCGAGAGCGTGGCGAGAGGAGATCGAGTCGCTCGCCGTCGTCGTTGAACAGCCCCCCGAGGACCATCCGGCGCTCGCGGCCGCCTACCGGGGACGCGCCTCGCACGTGGTCACGTTCGACGAGGGGCTTCGCAGCCCCGAGGCGGGAGCGAGCCTCCGCGGCGTCTTCGACGTGAGCGTCCGTTCCCCCGACGCGTTCGTCGCGGTGGTCGATCCGGCTGCGATCTACGAACTCGCCTTCGAAGACGAGTATCTGGGCCCCGACCGAGACGGTCGGTGATCGCGGTCGGTACGGGCGTCGGTTCGGCCGACGCCGCTCAGTTCGATCGACCGCTCGATCGAAGGGCGGTCCAGACGCACAGTCCGCCGAGAACGCCGAGTAGCCCGAACACGAACAGTGCGGGACGGTAGCTACCCTGCGCCTCGAACCAAAGCCTCGCGGCGGGCGGCGAGATCAGCCCCGCGACCGCGAACGAGGACGACAGGACGGCGAACAGGGTGTTGATCGACCGATTTCCGAAGAGGTCGGCGGTGACGGCACCGATGAGGCCGCCGCTCCCGGCGTATCCGAGTCCGAAGAGCGCAACGGCGATGAGGAAGGGAGCCGCTGACGACGCCACGGCCAACGCCGCGGTCGAGCCGCCGAGAAGGAGGCTACTCGCGATAAACGTCCGTGGGCGTCCGAACCGATCCGAGAACGGACCGACGCCGAATCTGGCGACGCTCGTCGCGATTCCGATCACGGCGATCGACAGGACGCCGACCGATCGCCCGATCCCTGTCTCCGAGGCGTGAACGACGATGTGACCGAAGATAACGTACATCGGCGCGAAAATCAGCGTCCATCCGACGAAGACCAACAAAAACCGCGAGGAAGTCACGATGGCGAAGACGTTTCGGTCGGGTGCCGCATCGGTCTCGACGTCGGAACGGTCGCCGAACTCGCGGCTCAGGTCGGCACCGACGTCGTCTGGATCGGTGGCAAAGAGAACCACGGTGACGATCGAGACCAGGGCGATGAATCCGGCGAGTACGACCACCGCCGTCCGCCATCCGAACGCCGAGATCAGCGCATCGGTGCCAGGTGGGATGACGACCAGCCCGATTCCGAGGCCGGCCGAGGCGACTCCGGTCGCAGTCCCGCGACGGCGATCGAACCACTGGGGGAGCGTGGCGTAGCTGACGTTGTAGAGGCCGGCCATCCCCAGTGCGGCGACGACGCCGAACGACGCGAGTAACTCGACGTACGACTCCGCCGTCGCCGTCCAGAGCAACCCGACGACGAGTAACACCGAGGAGAGTGCGAGGATTCGACGCGAGCCGTATCGCTCGACCAGACGGCTCACGACGACGCCCGCGAAGTACAAAAGTGCGGTCTGGATGCCGAACACGACGGCGAGGAGTGTCTCTGAGCTCTCGAACGCGGTAATAAAGGAGTCGTAGAAAACGCCGAACGCGTAGGTCGTTCCGAAGACGATCATCGACGCCAAGAAACATCCGATCACGATGATCCAGCCGTAGTAGACGCGCCGGGCGAGCGCGCGACGCGGATCGCCCAGCACGTGATCGGAGTCGAGTGTCATCGACACGCGAATGGCACTCCGGCGGGGGTGATAGGCCTTCGGCTTTCGGTGGGCGATCACTCCGACTGGGAGGGTGTTTACCGCCCGGCGAACCACTCAGCGAACTTCCCGAGCGCTCGACCCCGATGGGAGATGGCGTTCTTTTCGGCCGCCGTCATCTCCGCGAACGTCGTCCCGTCGTGTTCGAAGATCGGGTCGTAGCCGAACCCGCCGTTTCCTCGGGGCTCGACGATCCGACCGGGAACCGCACCGGTGAACAGTTTGACCGGGAGGGCAGTTCCGGCGATAGTGTCGTCCGTCGTCGCCGTCGAGCGCGCCTCGGCGGAGAGATCGTGGCCGCGACGGTCGTCGAGGTCGACCGGCTCGGGCGAGGCGTCGAACGGCTCGCCGTCGCAGTAGGCGATCACACACCGGAACGCGGCTCGCGGCTCGTCCTCGCGGCGGGCGAGACGGCCGACGCGCTCGACGCCGAGGGTGTCCTCGACGTACGCCGAGTACGGCCCCGGAAAGCCGTCGAATCCGTCGAGAAACAGCCCCGCGTCGTCGACGATGACCGGCTCGCCGACGTGTTCGAACGCCTCGCGTGCGCCGTGAGCGGCGACCGCTTCCAGCGAGTCCGCCTGAATCTCTGTGTAGTCGTACTCGAACGCGTCGACTTCATCGCGGAGGTACTCCTCGGCCTCGCGAACCTTCCCCTCGTTCGTCGTCACGTACCGAAGCATGCGCGGCGCTTCGACGTCACCAGGAAAAGCACCATCGGTACGTCGCGGCGGCTACGCGCAAAAACAGTCGGTGCCGCGTCAGTTCCCGACGTCCATCGCGCGCTCGACGACCGCCTCGTCGTACAGTTCGGCGAGGTCGTCGTGCTGGTCCGGGCGATTCTCGTAGACGTCCTGAAACAGCGTGATCGGGGTTTGAAGCGCCTGATACGTCGCCTCGTCCCACATCCGATCGCGGCTGACGTCGACCTGCACGCCGTCGATCTCGACCGTCGCCGACTGGGTCATCGCGATCGCGCCCTTGCCGGACTCCTTTGCGGCCTCGAACTCTTCCATGGAGTCGACGATGTCGTCGAGGCTCGGGACGTAATCCAGCAGGTCCAGCAGTTCCTCCTGCAGTTCCTCCTCGCTGACCTCGAGGTCGTCTGACCCGACAGAGAGAACGTAGCCGTCGTCGGTCTCTTCGAGGGAGACGCGGTTCCCGCTGTAGACCTCGACGCCGTCCTCGCGTTCGAGTTTGACCTCGCGGCCGTCAGCGTCGAGGAGCCAGTAGCCCGCCTGCGGCGGGAGCGGGGACGTGTTGGCTTCGACGACCTGTCCGGGCGTGAGCGACCAGATGCCCAGCATGCCCTTCGCCTGATTCTCGGTCATCCGCTCGCGGTAGCCCTCGACGTCGCGGATGTCGTCGTAGGGGCCGTCGACCGCAATGAGCCCGTTCGCGCTCGCGCCGCGGGAGGTGTTGTGTCGCAGTTCCGGCCACGCCGGAAGCCCGCCGGTCGGCGTGATCGCGCGCATGTCCTTCGTGTAGTCGACCTCGCCGTCGACGAGGAGGAACATCCGCTGGAGGTTGTTGGTCGGTTTGCCCATCTCGTCGCGGAGCTTGCCCATCGCCAACTCGGCGGCCCCGCTCTCGATGATGACGGACATCTTGAGGCTCCCCTCCTCGAGGCCGTGCTCGTTCTCGATGATTGTGAAGAACTCGTCGGCTTTCTTCCAGTCGTCGATGTCGCCGACTTCGGGGATGACGAACCCGTCGATGTACTCGACCGCGCCGTTGTCCGGATCCGTGATCTCGAGCATTCGCTGAAAGCCCTGATACCGTGTCGACGGACTGTCGCGGTGCCAGACGACGCGCGGATGGATCTCGCCAGGGTAGTCGGGGCCGTACTCCGAGACGACGTCGATGATGTTCTGTGCGCCCTCGTCGCGCATGTTCGGCGCGGTGGCGTCCTCGTTGTCCGGAACCCAGACGTCGGGGGCCTCCATCCCGCTGAGTCCCGCGGCACCTTCCAGCATTTTCGCCGAGTCGTCCTCGCCCTCGACGGCCGTCGGGGTGGTAAAGAACGTCCGGACGAATTTTCGCTCGTGTGTACGCTTGTCGATTGCAGCCATGAGTCGTTCGTACCGACTGAAGGGTGCATATTAAAACTGGCCGAATCGATCGTTCGTGCGGCTTTTAGACTCCATAACGCCGGTTTAATGCGTCTATCGGGGCGCTATCCATCACATTCGATGCTGTAGGTTGCCCGCGGTGCGTTCGCAATGATGAAACGCGAGACGGCGGGTGTTCGATTCGGTCCCACACAAACTCCCCAAAAGATGTGTTCGGCGCATCCCACCACCCCACGCCCAGCCGAGCTCCGATCTCAGTCGTCGCCCGAAGTCAGCGGATCGCTCTCTTCCTCTGTGAATCCGGCGGACTGCTCCATTCGTGCCTGTGCCTCCGGATCGAACTGCGCTTCGATGTTCTGGAATCGCGAGACGAACGAGAGTTCGTGGTGGCTCTCGGTCGGGTGGTCGAGATAGCGGCCCTCCAGGTCGAACTGGGCTTCCTCATCGTTCTCGGCGATGTTGGCCATATCCTCGTAGACCGCGTGTGCGCCGGAGTGGAGCGCGTATAGCGTGATGAAGATGTACTGGTAGCCGAGGTCACCGAGCTCTTGGAACGTGAGCGGATCCTCCTCTTTCGACCACGCGAAGGAACTGGAGTAGTTGAACGCGAGGTCCAGTTCGGGGTGCGTCTCGTGGATCGTCTCGGCGTAGTTGACGGCGTCCTCGCGGGACGGATCGGGCATTTCGGGCCAGACCAGATCGACGCCCGCGTCGGCGTAGATGCGCCCGCGCTCGAGGTGTTCCTCCCAGTCGCCGTTCGCGGAGCCGTACGCGTCCGTCCGGGCGATGACGATCGTATCCTCGGACTGCTTGGCGTCGACGGCGGCGGAGAAACGCGCTTCAGCCTCGTCGCGCGGGATGATCTGCTTGCCGGCGATGTGTCCGCAGCGCTTCGGCGTCGTCTGGTCTTCGATGTGGACTGCGGCGACGCCGGCTTTTTCGTACTCGCGGACGGCACGGCGAACGTTGTGAACGCCGCCGTACCCGGTGTCACAGTCGGCGACGACCGGAAGGTTCGTCGCTTCGACGATCCGCTTTGCGTTCTCGACCATCTCGGTCATCGTGACCATCTCGAGGTCCGGGAACCCGAACTGGCCGAGCACCGTCGAGTAGCCGGACATGTACGCGGCGTCCAGCCCGGCCATCTCCGCGAGCCTCGCGTCGAGGGCGTGGTAGAGACCGGGGGCAAAGGTGAAATCCTGCTCGTCGAACTTCTGACGGAGTTCGCGCGCCGCGGGGTTGTCGACGTCCCTGACGATCGATTCGGTGTTCTGAACGCGACTGGCGACTTCGTCGGTTCCGTCGTTGTCCTGCGTCATTGGTGTGCGTTTGGGAAGAACGGCGAGGGGTATAAATTCTTTATGAACTATAATGATAATATTAAATATACTGTTTCTATTCCTTGGTGGCACTTAACCTATATAATGGATTGTCAGTATCTAGCATGAACGATCGTGTAGTACAGGTAGTGTTGGCGGTACAACTATGAGAGTCGCGCGCGAGGACACCGACGGAACGATGGCTACGAAGACGGACTCCGAAACGGGGCGAATCTCGCGGCTCGGGCGAATACTGTTCGGACTCGGACTGGCGCTTCAGGCATCCGAGGACTTTCGCGATATGGACGACACCGTCGAGTACGCGAAGTCGGCAGGCGTGCCGATGCCAGAACACGCGGCACCGTTCGCTTCGGGGATGATGGTCGTCGCCGGGGCGGGGATCGCCCTGTGGCGACTCCCGAAGGTCGCGACCGGCGCGGCGACGACCTTTCTTGCGGTCGTCACGCTAACCATGCACGATTTCTGGAACGCCGATCCGGACGACCGCGACGGCGAGCGACTTGCGTTCTTCGGAAACCTCGCGATGTTCGGGGCGGCGCTCGCGTTCCTCCGCGAAGCGTATCGGTAGCCGCGATACGAAAACGTCCACGTCGACGACGGTGGTCTAGCTCAGATCGGGGGCTTTCTGCGTCCCCGGCTCCTCGAGCGGACCCGGATTTGGGAACTCCGCGAGATCTTGGGTTTCTTGATACAGCGCACACCAGTCCTGCGACCGAACGCGTCCCTCGACGATCGCACACGCGCCCACGTCCTTTTTGTCGTCGGTTTCGTCCGGTTTCCCCGGAATGAAATACCGGCAGTTCGCGCAGAGTTGGTACCCCTGTGGGTGACACTGATAGGCGGCCTCGCTCCGCGGCGTCATGTCGTCCGGGTCACGGACGATACCGTCGATGCTCTCGGCGGTCAAAAACACTTCCGGGACGTCGGTGTTGTTCTCCTCGACGCACCAATCGTCGGCTCGACCCGAGAGGTCCCCGCTACCGTCCGATGATCCACCGAAGCCGAGACATCCCGCGGTCGCGGTGACCGAAGCGCCGCCCACCAACCCTAGCAGTCGTCGGCGGCGGATGGTTTCGACGGTCCCCTCGTTTCCCGTACCCTGTGAGTCGCTGTCATCGACCATTTACGCTAAACCGTTCACGCCCCATGGTGATAATAGTTGTCCGAACATCGAAACGTCGATCCAGTCGCTCCGTTAGCCTCGGTCCAACAGCCGCTGAAAAAGGATTCGATCCTGCTGGCTGTAAACGTGGTACGCCGACGCCGCCATCAGTCCAAGACAGAAGACGCCGGCGAGGGCGGTCGAATCGATTGCCGACGCGCCGGGGACGCCGATCCGAACCGCAACCACCGCCAGTATCCCCAACAGTCCCCAGCCGAAGTAGAACTCACCCCACGACAGGCCGTACGCCGGGACGACCTCCATGTACACTTCGACCTCCCGAACGCGATCGAGCAATCGAACGTGCCCGCAATCCGAATTGTACGCCACGATATCCAGCGAATTGAGTTTGGGGAGGTGCGTCTGATGCAGCGAGACGTAGACCGATTGGCGCTTGTTCTTCGGTGGGGGATCGTCTCCAACCTCGCGGGCGGCGACCACCTCCGCGAGATCGCCGACCGTCGCCGTTCCGTCCCCCTGTTGAAGCGCCTCGATAACCAGTCGGCGGCGATCGTTCCGAAGCACGTCGTGAATCGTGGCCTCATCGAGATCCTCGGTCGCCGACTCGTCCCCCACAGTCCTTGCCACACCGTCCGTTACAGAGCGAGTCTATTGAAATTATGGAATTCTGCGGTCGAAAGAAGATGCGAACGGACTCCCGAAGCGGCGGGACGGCGGAAACGAACGCCGAAGGGGACCGATCGACCGTCGTCTAAAGCCACTCGTCGGGCTTCGTGTCGTAATCGACCTCGGTAGCGGCGATCTCCTCAACCTCCGCGTCCGACAGCTCCTCCTCCTCGAACGATTCCCCGTCGAACCGGATGAGGATTCCCCGCTCGATCGGCTCCGGTTCTCGGCCGCGTCGTCTGGCCACGTCGACGTCGTGTTGGTCGAACTCCTTTCTGATCGTCTTCAGGGCGACCGGCCGACCCCACAGCTCGAAGACGCGTTCCAACGTCTGTTTGGCCTCTCGAACGTCGAGGTGGACGCCGTTGTAGTGGTGTGCGAGGAGCAGCTCGTTTCGGTTCCGGAAGTTCGCGTCGTGAATCGCGACGGTCGGTTTGCCGAAGTTCGTGAACTGCAACATCAGCTTCTTTTTCACGTCCGCGGCGGCCGTCGACGTAACCCTAAAGTCCTCGGTCATGCGGCTGTACTCGTAGGTGAAGTAGTCGTTTTCCTCGACGAACTCGTCCGTGAGGAACGCGTCGAGGAACGTCACGTCGTTGTGGCTCTCGCGGATCTCGAACATCCGCTCCCATCCCGCCGTCCGATCGACCGCCGTGACGGCCTCCTCGACAGAACCGTACCGTTCGGTATCGAACAGATACCGGGCGATCCGTTCGAGTTCGGCCTGCGTGACCCGCTTGAGGAACCCGCGATTCGACCGCTTCGTGAGCGAGTAGTGGCGTTCGGCCATGCCCTCGTAGGTAAGCAGTTTCCACGCCCGTCGGCTCAGGTCGGACAACGCTCCATTCCGAGCTCGTTCGAGCGCCTCCGCGTCGATCCGCGGATCGCTGGAATCGAGCGAATCGAGGTTGCCGACCGGATCGGCGACGATCGGATCCGGCTCCAGATGCTCCAACACGAGGTCGAAATCGACCGTCTCAGCGAAGTTCCGCCAGGTTACGCCGTCGACGCGGAGCAGGTGTTCGATCACCTCGCGGCGGTTGCGGCGGTTCTCCACGTACTGCCAGAGTTCGAAGCCGAGTTTGTACGGATTCAACCCCGGCGAGCCGAGAACCTGCGCCATGTGATCCGCGTAGGAGACGAACTCGTCGTCGCCCGCGAAGTTCTCGTCAGCCATCATCCGCGATTCGTGGTAGACGGCCCACCCCTCGTTCATCACCTTCGTCATCTTCTGCGGCGCGAAGTAGTACGCCTCCTTGCGCAACAGCTCCAACACCTCCCGCTGCCACTCCTCGAACTCGACCGCTTTCTCCGACTCCTCGTCGTAGGCCATCCCGTGCGAGGCGAGGAAGGCAAGTAGGTCCCGTTCGGGATCGGCCGGAAACCGCGCGCCGTCGCGTTCGTCGGCCATCGAATCCACCCACGCCTCGTCGAACACTTCACGACGAACCTCCTCGGACAGATCGAGTTCGCCCAACCGCTCGTCGAGATCCGCCGTCGTCGCCGAGGAACCGTCCCACTCGCGCGTCGCCGTGAACGGCCGGTGTTGATCGATGTTGTCCTCCAGACAGAGGACGTGATCGATCCACTCCTCGACGGCCTCCCGCGAGACGTCCGGATTCTCCATGTACTCGGCGATCGCCTCTGCGTGTCGCTCCAGCATGGCGGCCGCGTTCGGCGACTCGCCGAACATCCGGAACCACTCGTTGTGCTTGAAGAAATCCGAGTGGGCCTCCACGTGCGTGATGACGGCCTTCTGATCGGCCAGCGAGTTCGATTCTTGCAAGAACGCGTTCGAGGGGTCGTCGTTGTTGACGATCTCGAAGGCCTTGCCACCGAGGAACTGCCGCTGTTTGCGCTGGCGATCGTAGTTCATCCCCCACCGCCAGTGGGGGTACCGCCGCTGGAAGCCGCCGTAGGCGATGAGTTCGTTCATCTCGTCGTAGTCAACGATCCAGTAGTTCACTTCGAAGGGATCGAGCCCCAGCTTGCGCGCGAGTTCGTTCGCCTCGCGAGCCGGCGTTTCGAGCCCCCTCGCGATACGCTGCTTGTGGAATCTGTCGTCGGTGCTCATGAGTCTTCCTCGGTGCTGAGTATCGTGTATATCGCGTTCACGACGTCCTCGGGTCCCTGCACGTACGCGACGGCGACGTTCGAGTCGTCGGCGAAGTGGCTCTCGACCTCCGAGGCGTGGGTCGCGTTGATCGCGTTGCCCGATGGTTGCGTCTCCACGTAGGCGTGGAGATTCGCCGGGATGGATTCCATCAGCGGGATCACCCGGTCGTCGGTGTCGTTCGAGGAGTTCTCCGAGTCGCCCGCCGCGAACACGTATCGGTTCCAGTCGCTCCACGGGTACGCCTCCTCCAGTATCTCCGCGGCGAGTTCGTAGGCGCTGGAGATACGCGTCCCGCCGCCCGAGCGGATGCCGAAGAACTCCTCACGTTCTACCTCCCAGGCGTCGGCGTCGTGGGCGATGTAGACGAACTCGGCGTTATCGTACTTGCCCGTCAGATACCAATCCAGCGGCGTGAACGTCCGCTCGACCAGTTCGCGTTTCGCCTCGCGCATCGAGCCCGACACGTCGCGAATGTTGACCACGACCACGTTTCGCTCGCGCTCCTCGACGATCTCGGGGAAACGGTATCGCTCGTCCTCGCGTCTGAGCGGAATCTCGTCGATCCCGTCGCGACGGATACGGGTCGCTGTGGACTCCCGCTCGACGTTCTCGTTCATTTCCTCGATCGACGACCACCGTGAGCGCTCTGACTCGGGAATGGATTCGTAGGCATCCTCGATCCACGCCCGCGAAACCGGGATGCGTTCGCCGCGCGCCCACTCGAAGACCGTCGCCGGTCCCCACCCGTTCACGCGGAGCGCCTCCTCGACGTACGATTCGTCGAAGTCCATCGCCAACGTCCGCTTGAGTCCCTGCTTGAATAGCCGTTCGAAGTCGAGGGTGCTCGCTGGACCGGTACGGGTGATGTCGGTGTAATCGCCTTCCTTCTCCTCGATTACCTTCTTGCCCTTCGGATCGAGGTCGAGGCCGAGTTCCTCGTCGAGTTCCCGAGCGAACTCCTCGGGATCCATCTCGTAGTACTCGTGCTCGCCGCCCTCTTCGCCCGGGTCGCCCGACTCGTCGCCGTCCCCATCGCCGTCACCGGGTTGCGGCTCGCCAACGGGGTCGCCCACGCCCGGCGTCCCGCCCTGTCCCTGGCCGACGCCGCCCAGGTCTCGCGGGTCGTAGACGAACGCCGGCAGGTCGACGATTTTGATCGGGATCTTGATCTCGTCGGGACGGGAGTTCCCGAGGTCGCCGTACTGGATGAACTCGGCGAGGTCCTGTCGCTTCGCCTCGCCGACTTCGCGATACCGTTCGAGGTCGTCTTTACGTCCCATGATCACACACCGTCAGTCCCATCTGTAGCTCACCTGGCCCATGACGTGCCGGCTCGTCAGCTCCGCGGAGGCCGCGGAGTAGCCGAACATCTCCTGGAGGTTCCGCAGCGTTCGCGCCTTGATCGCCTCCGTCTCAGTCCCCGAGGGCGGGTCGTCCCACTGATCCGGGTCGAAGTCCTCGAACGTTCGACCGACGGCGTCCCAATCGTGGCTGCCAAGCACGGTTCTGATGACCGGGATCTCCCTTGGATCGACGTCGGACACGCGGAAGTCCTCGTCGCGGTTCCGCCACGCGTGGCGGTTCAACGCCGTGATGATCTTCTCAGCGCGGAACGCTTCGACGTCCTCCGTCGGCTCGGAGCCGTCGTAGTCGCTCCCGTCGAATCGGCCGAGGTGTTCGATCTCGAACACCTTCATCTTCAGCGGATCCGGATCGACGGTCTCGCCGCGGTCGTTCTCGATTCGTTCGCCCTCGACCCACGCGTACACGTGTTCGATGTACTCCTCGACGGTCGCCTCGTCGACTCGCTTCTCGCGCATGATCGCGTCGATGACATCGGCTTCCTGACAGCCGAAGACGTGGTTTTTCACCGGGACGAGCCGGTTCTCGTACTCGGTCCGTTCGTTCGGCGAGAACACCGGCGCGTCGTCGAGCCCGTCGACCATCGCGTTCAACACGTCCCGCGGCATGATGACGTCCTCGACGGCGAGCGACGGGTGCCGACGCTCGGGGTCCTCGTGGAGCAAGTCGGCGAGGACGTCGCGCGTGTACGTGACTGGGATGCCGCGGGTTCCGTCGTCGGGCGCGCCGAAGTCGAACTCCTCGCGGTAGCGCCGTTCGTCGCCGTCTTGTAGGTAGCCTCGGTCGTAGAGCAGCGCCTTGTCGACGAGATCCACGCCCGGCGGCAACACCTCGATGTCGAGACGCGAGCCGACGGCGTACAGCGCCGCCGCCTCGATGGCGTGCGGGGCGAGTTCACGGTTACGGACGGTGCCGTCGGCCCCGCGGACGGATATTCTAACGGGTTCGCGGACCATCGATTCGAGTTCCTCGTAGCTGTCGGCCTCCCAGATCGACGTCTCGTTCGTGAGCTCGCGACGGAGCAGTTCCGCTTCTAACGAGAGGTTCGTCAGATAGGCGAACTCGTGTTTGTCCAGCCGGCGTTTGAGCGCCTTCAACGGATCGGACCCCTCCATGCCGGTGTGTTGGTTCAGCTGCGCTTCGAGATCGGGGTTCGAGATGATGACCATCTGGGTGTCGAGATCCATCCCGATCCCCTTGTCGAGCTTCACCGTCCCTTCGTCGGGGACATTCAACAGCTTCTGGAGCAGATCCGCGTGTTGGGCGGCGTCCTCGATGATTGTGAGGAGCCCGTTCCCCTGTGAAAGGACGCCGTCGTAGCTGAACGCCTGGGGGTTCTTCCGGCCCCTCGAATCGAGCTGTTGGAGCATGCCGGCCATCCACGAACCGACCAGTCGCTCCTTCGGCGAACCGTCGTCCTCGCTGTGGAGGACGCCGATCCCTTGGCCGACATCGACGACGTAGTTCTTCACCCGGAGGTGTCGCTCGTCGGTGACCGCGGAGAACAGCTCGTCCGTGTTTCGCCGGCGATACTGCTCTTCGAGGTGGTCGTAGGCTTCGCGACTGAACGGATCGAGACGGGTGTCGAGGTGGATCGGGATGTGGTCGTCGAGAGCGTCGTTCAACTCCGCGAGGAGCTCGTCGCGGACCGACTCCGGAAACACCGAAAGCGGGTGTGACTGGACGGGCGAGACGTACCAGTCGTCCTCGTCCGGCGCGGAGACGTCACCGTAGGTCATCCCCGGCGACGCGTCGGCACCCGCGATGTTCCACTCGACCGTGTAGCGACGGCCGGGATCGGTCTTCGAGTACTCGCGAAGCCCGTTTATCAGACAGCGTTTGAGTTCCGATTTGCCGGTCGCCGTCGGGCCGTCGAGCCAGAGGATCTTCTCCTCTTTGCCCCGGCGTGCGGCGATCGACCGGAGGTCGTCGACGAAGGCGTTCAGCACCTCCGTGTTGCCGAGGATGGCGTGTTCGCCGTCGTTGTGCGGATCGTCGAAGAAGCGATAGCGCTCCTTTCGTTCGCCTTCCTCGACGACGGTGCGCGTGCCCGCGGCTTCGATGGCCGCCAGGAGGTACTTCGAGGCGTGGGCGGCCGATCCGGGCCGCTCGATGACCAGATCGACGTACTCGGCGAGCGACATCGGCGGTTCGTAGGTCTCCTCGAGCGCCTCGTCCGCACGCCGGACGTACGCCTCGCCGCTCGTTCGTCGTCCGTACTCGCCGCTCATTCGTCTTCCATCTCCGCTTTCGCGACTTCGGCACCGGCGAACTCGAGCACCTCCTTCGCCCCGTCCGTGCTGTACCCCTGCTCCTCGAGCGCGTCGATCCAGGCGTTCCGTTCGTCGTCGTCGAGGTCGCCGCTGGAGACGAGCGCCGAGAAATTGATGTTGTGCTTTTTGTCCTCCCAGAGCTTCCGTTCAAGGGCCCGGCGGAGCCGATCGTTGTCCTGCGGTTCGAACGTCTCCCCCTCGCGGGCGCGTCGGCTGACCCAGTTTGCGACCTCCTGTCGGAAGTCGTCCTTCCGGTCGGCCGGCACGTCGAGTTTCTCCTCAACGGCGCGCAGGAACGTCTCGTCAGGCTCTTGATCGCGGCCGGTGATCGAGTCCTCGACCGTGTCGTCGTCGATGTAGGCCATGACGTGGTCCATGTACTTTTCGCCCTGTCTCCGGATCTCGTCGAGATCGTACGCGAGGGCGTGGCGAACGTCCTCGATCGCCCGGTCTTTGTACTCCTCGCGGACCGACTCGAGGTATCGGTAGTAGTCCTCGAAGTTCTCTTCGGGGATCGAACCGTGATTCTCGAGGTTGCCTTCGAGGTGGTTGAACGCCGTCAGCGGCGAGAGGAACAACCGACCGCGATGCATCGAGTCCATGATCGCCTCCGCGATCTCGTCGCCGATGAACCGCGGTGAGACGCCGTCCATCCCCTCGCCGATGTCGGCGGTTTCGGCGCCCTCGTCGCGGAGCTTCTTCACGTCGATATCTTCGCCCTCGTCGATCTCGCCGTTGTAGGCTTTCGCCTTCTGAACGATCGAGACGGTGCCGCCGTCGGGCTCTTCGATCCGGGTCAACACGCCGAACAGGCCGGCCATCTCCAGGGTGTGCGGCTCGACATGTATGTCCGGCACGTCCGCGTTGTTCAGCATCTTCCGGTAGATCTTCGCCTCTTCCTCGTATTGGAGGACGTACGGGAAGTCGATCCGCTTGGTCCGGTCGTTGAACGCCTCCATCTTCTCGTCGCCCTTCTTGTCGCGGTACTCCGGCATGTTCGTCCGGCCGACGATCACCTGATCGATGTCGATCCGGGGATTGTTCTTCGGCTTGATAGTCTGCTCTTGGGTGGCGTGGAGGAAATCGTAGAGGAACTCCCGCTGGAGCTTCAACAGCTCCTCGCCGGAGAAGATTCCGCGATTGGCGTTACAGAACGCCCCCGAGTAGTCGAACGCCCGCGGGTCGGATTCGCCGTAGACGGCGATCTTCGAGTAGTTGACGTCGCCGGTGAGCTCGGTTTCGTCCTGGTTCTTCTTGTCCTTCGGCTCGAACGTCTCGACGGCCTGTCGCTTATTCTCGTCGGCCAGCAGTCGGATCACCTCGACGTGGTTTTCGAGGACGGCCTGCAGGTCGTCGTCGTAGTGCTCCAAGAGCGCGTCCATGTAGAACTCGCTCGCCGGATCGAGCGACTGCTCGTTTCGGATCGTGTACGGCGCGTCGAGCACCTCGTTCAGATCGTCGATGACTCGCTGGCGGCCCTCGTGGGGAAGGAGGACGATCGGGTCCTGGTTCATCGGCGAGCGCACGACGTCGTCGGCCGGGTCCTGATCGGGGAGCACGTCGCAGAGGCCCGTCCAGCGGAAGGTGTACATCCGGCCCGCGTCGGTGGTCGTGTAATCCTCGAAGTAGCGTCTGATCTGCCGGTCGAAGTCGGACTTCCCGGAGCCGACGGGGCCGAGCAGGAGCTTGATCCGCTTTTCCGGGCCCAATCCCCGAGCGCCGGATTTCACCTTGTTGGTGAACTCGTGGATCGCCTCGTGGATGACGCGGCCGTAGAAGGTGTTCTGGCCGTCGCCGAGCGGATCCGCGGAGGCGATCTCGTACTCGACGATTCCGGCCTCCTCATCGTATGAGGTCCCGTAGTGGTCGAACATGTCCGCCAACCGCTGGTGGGCGTTGCGGGCGACCTTCGGGTCCTCGTACAGCTCTTCAAGATACCATCCGAACGAATGCGTTCGACGGAGGTCCGATGGGATCGTACTTCTGTACTCCTTGCTGAGTTCCTCGAGGGTTTCCATATCGCTCATTCTATCACGGAGACGCACAGGGCGTCCCACCCGGGATTCCGGGCTGGCCGCAGCGATATCGAATCACGCTCGCCGTCTGGACGGACTCAGCCTTAGGCGACGTGACGACGCAACAACGACCGACGGCAGATGGCGATTCGATACCGGTACCGTCTTGTACATGAGTACCGGATACATTTAAGTATTGTTACCGCTGGACATGACATCGAAGACCAATACGGCGTGAAAACCGGCAAACGAAGCCCGTTTTTTCTCCGGCCTGACGATCGCTGATTTGACGAGCGTCGACGGGGATTTATAAACCACGAACGTGATACGCCGTCGTATCTAAGAAAGCCCATGTTCGAGGACGCGACGCTTGGAACCGGCTGGCAGGTCTGGAACGCCGATGACGAACGGGCAGTCCTCGCGTACCGACCGGACGTGTTCGACGGCTCGACGTTCCCCGCCCCGTGTCTGCCGACGGTGTACGTCAGTCGCGGCCGCCTGACGCGTCGGCCCGAAGGGAACCGGAACCTCCCGCCGGACGCCCCGTGGCTCGTCAGGCTTCGTCTGGAACCGGACGTCGAACGCGCGCCCGATGCGTACGAATCGAGAGGCGACGCCATCGAGGGAACCGAGCGACTGACGCACCGATTTTCGACGGGCGAGATCGACTACCGCTCGCTGTACGAGGTGCCTCGTGAATCGTACCTCGACGCGCTCGATGCGCTGCTCGACGGGTGAGCCGCGGTCAGGTAGCTTTATCCAGCCGCCGCGTAAATCCGCGGACATGACGTGGGATACCGTCGATCTCGAGTGGAGCGGTGACATCGCAACGGTGACCGTCGACCGTCCCGAGGCACTCAACGCGCTGAACGTCGAGACGATCGAAGCAATGGGTGAAGCCATCGCCGAGGCGAGGACCGAGGAGGCGCGGGTGCTCGTCGTCCGCGGGGCGGGTGACGACGCCTTCATCGCCGGGGCGGACATCAAGTACATGAAAGACCTTTCGACCCCCGAGGGGCAGGCCTGGGGTGAACTGGGTCACAGCGTCGCGAACGCGCTCGAACGATTCCCGGCGCCGACGATCGCCGTGGTCGACGGCTACGCGTTCGGCGGCGGCTGCGAGATGGCGATGGCCTGCGACATCCGGGTCGGCAGCGAATCCGCGCTCATCGGCAACACCGAGATCGATCTCGGCATTATCCCAGGCTGGGGCGGCACCCAGCGGCTCCCGCGACTCGTCGGCGAGGAGACGGCGAAGCGGATGATCTACCTCGGCCAGCGTCTCGACGCCGAGACCGCCCGCGAGGAGGGGCTTCTCGGCGAGGTGGTCCCTGACGACGAGATCGACGACCGCGTCGCGGAACTCGCCGCGGAACTCGCCGAGAAACCCGCCTTCGCGCTCCAGGCCGCGAAAGACGCGATCGCACAGGGGTACAGCGACATCGGTGGGCTCGACTACGAGAAACGGACGTTCGGCGGTCTGTTCGGCACGCCCGATCAGCGCGAGGGGATGGACGCGTTCGTCGAGAACCGCGAGCCGGACTTCGAGTAACCGTTCTTCGACGATCGCGACGATTTCCCGTAAAAAAGCCGTTTCGAGCCGCTACCCCTGCCCGACCATCGAGTCCTCGTCCTCCCACTCGCGCTCTCTGAGTTCGTACTTTTGGACCTTGCCGGTCGCCGTCGTCGGCAACTGTGCGACGAACTCGACTCGGCGGACGACCTTGTAGCTCGCGAGGTTGTCGCGGGTGAACTGCGTGAGCTCGTCCTCGGAGATGCCCGGATCGTCCGGATCGCCGCTAGCGGGGACGACGAACGCCTTCGGCGTCTCACCCCACTCCTCGCTCGGGGAGGGGATGATCGCCACGTCGGACACCTCGGGGTGTTCGAACAGCGTGTCCTCGAGTTCGATCGAGGAGATGTTCTCGCCGCCGGAGATGATGATGTCCTTCTTTCGGTCCTGGATCTTGATCATCCCGTTCTCGTCGACTGCGGCGAGGTCGCCCATGTGGTAGTAGCCCTCGATTCGGTCGTTGAACGCCTCCTCGGTCGCCTCGGGCTTGCCAAGATAGCGGTCCATGACCTGGTTGCCGCGAACGACGATCTCACCGATCGTCTGGCCGTCCTCGGGCACGTCGTTGCCGTCCTCGTCGACGACGCGGACCTCGGTGCCCAGGTAGCCGATCCCCTGGGTCTTTTTGACCGCGAACCGGTCCGGCGAGTCGTCGTCGAAGTACCGGCGGGCGTCCGATGTGGTGATGAGCGGCCCTGTCTCCGTCGCGCCGTAGACGTGTTTGAGATACCAACCGAACTCGTCCTCGACGGTTCGGATGGTCGCCTCCGGCGGCGCGCTACCGGCCGTCGCGACGCGGACATCGGCGTCGCCGCTCGTCTCGACGTCGTGGTCCCCATAGTAATCGAGGAGCATGTTCAACACCGTCGGCGCGGCGCAGAGATACGAGACGTCCTCCGATTGGATGGTGTCGAAGATCCACTCGGCGTCGATGCCGCGCGTGCAGACGTGTCTCGCGCCCAGCCCGGTGACGGCGTAGATGTGCCCCCAGCCGTTGACGTGGAACATCGGCAGCGTCCACAGGTAGGTGTCGTCGTCGCGGATCTCCTGGTGGATCGAGACGAGATACGCGTGGATCGTCTCCGTTCGGTGGGTCCGCATGACGCCCTTCGGATCGCCGGTCGTCCCCGACGTGTAGTTGATCGTGATCACGTCGTCCTCGTCCATCTCAGGGGCGTCGTACGTCGGTTCGACCTCACCGATGACCGTGTCGAAGTCCTCCCACTCGCCCTCGACCGCGTCGCCGTCGTTCGTGATGAACACCTCGGTCGGGACCGAGTCGCGGACGGCCTCGACCTTCTCGGCCAGCTCGTAGTCGGCGATGATCGCCTGCACGTCGGCGTCGTTGAGGATGTATTCGAAGTCCTCGGGCAGCAGCCGGTAGTTCAGCGGCGTGTGGATCGCGCCCAACTGCATGATCCCGTAGGCCGATTCGAGCTGGTAGTGGGTGTTCGGGTCGAGGACGGCGACCGAATCGCCCTTCTCGATGCCGCGTTCCTGCAGCGCCGCCGAGAGGCGGTCCGCGCGGTCACCGACTTCCTCGTAGGTGAAACGCTCTCCGGTCGTCGCCACGACGGCCTCGTGATCGCCGTAATCGCGACGTGCCCGGTCGAGAAACTGCGTCGTCAGTAGTGGTTTTCGCATACACCGCACGTCTCGGAGTCCGCCGTAATAATTCATGTAGGTACTCGCTCGCGGAACGCCGATCGTTTGACCAAAGAATTATCGGAGGGCGATCGGTATCGCGTGACACGATGGCACAACCAGTAATCGCTGCCGTCGGCTCCTCGCCGATCGGCCGATCGGAGCTCCCCGGCCGCGATCTGTTCTCGATCGCGCTCGCGGAGGCGTTTGACGGACTGCCCGATCCGGCTGAACTCGTCGAGGCGGTCTACGTCGGCAGCCAATCCGAGAGCTACGAGCACCAGATCATGTACGGTACGCTGTTGGCCGAGTGGGCCGGCGTTGGGACGGTTCCCGCCGAGCGCGTCGAAGGCTGTGCCGCGGCGGGCGCGCTCGCGCTTCGACACGCGGTCAAGGATGTCCGGAACGGCGAGCACGACGGCGTCCTCGCCTGCGGCGTCGAAAAGATGACCGCCGGCGGAACGGGCGGCGCGACCGACGCGCTCTCGGCGGCCTTCGATCGCGCGATCGAACAGCGGTCGGGCGTGACCGCGCCGAGCCAGTACGCGCTCCTCGCCCAGCGATATCTCCACGAGACGGACGCGACCGAGGAAGACCTCGCGAGGATCGCGGTCAAGAACCACCGCAACGGAGCCGCGAACCCGCGGGCGCAGTTCCAACAGGAGATCGACGTCGAGACGGTGCTTGACTCCCCGCCGGTCGCACCGCCGATGAAGCTGTACGACTGCGCCCCGGTCGGCGACGCGGCCGCGACGGTGCTCGTGACGACCGCCGAGATCGCCGACGAGCTCGGCCTTCCCGCGGTGACGGTCGACGGGACCGGCGCGGCGGCGAACAACATCGCCGTCGCCGAACGGAACTTGACCGATATCGAGGGGGCGGCGATCGCCGCCGAGACCGCCTACGAGGAGGCCGATGTCGGGCCGGCAGACATCGATATCGCGGAGGTCCACGACGCGTTCACCGTCAGCGAGGCGCTTTTGGCGGAAGCCGTCGGGTTCGCGCCGACGGGCCGCGGCTTCGAGAGCTATCGGCCGGCCGGCGAACGCAGCGACGGGTGGACCGACGTCGAGATGAGCACGAGCGGCGGGCTCAAGGCCCGCGGCCACCCGATCGGGGCGACGGGGCTGTTGCAGGCGACCGAGGCGTACGAGCAACTGACCGGGGCGGCGGGTGATCGTGCGGTTCCGGGCGCAGAGCGCGCCTTGCTGCTCAACGAGGGCGGCGTCGCGGACGCGATAACGGTTACGCACGTCCTCTCGGCGGAGGGGGTACGATGAGCGACAACGACGTCGCGCTCGACGCCGACAGCCCCCTCACGCTCCCCGGCTTCTTCGACGCGCTCGCCGACGGCGAGCTCCTGGGTGGCGTGTGCGCCGACTGCGGGCAGGTGTTGCTTCCTCCGCGTCCCGCCTGTTACAACTGCGGAAGTCGATCGATCGACGTCGAGGCACAACCCCGAACCGGGCGGATCTACACCTACACCGAGGTCAACACGCCTCCACCGGCGCTGGAAGACGACGCGCCGTACACGATCGCGATCGTCGAACTCGACTCCGGCGGCCGACTTACTGGACGGGTCGACGCCCCGTACGACGCCGTCGAGATCGGCGATCGGGTCGAACTGCGTGTCCGCGAGCAGACAGAGGGGGAACGATCGCTCGCGTTGGAACACGAACAGGAGTGGCCGTTCCACGTCTTCGAACGCGTCGAGTGAGCCCTGGACCGGAGCCGCTCGGCGACGGTCTTAACACGTCACCACCGAAACGGGGGGTATGGCGAAGGTCACGCTGCTCGGTGAGCATCTCGCGTCGGTGGGGACCGAGTTCGTATACGGCGGCGAGTCGACGGCGTGCGAGGGCTGTCCGTACCGAAATCAGTGTCTCAACCTGACCGAAGGACGGCGATATCGCGTGACCGAAACCCGCGATTCCGGAACGCTCGAGTGTGCGGTCCACGCGACCGGCGTGACGGCCGTCGAAGTCGAGCCGGCACCGGTGCTCGCGAACGTCGCCTCCAACGCGGCCTACGCGGGGAGTAAGGCCGAACTGCAAGGGCCGTGTCCCTACACCGAATGTCCGAGCCACGACCTCTGTGAGCCCGCGGGTGCGGAGTTCGACACCGAGTATCAGATCGCGGAGGTAATTGGCGAACCGCCGCACGACCACTGTATGCTCGACCGAGAACTCACGCTCGTCGAGTTCGCGCCGGAAGGGGAGTAACGCGTGAACCGGCGTCAGCGCGTTCCGCTCTCGACCTGCGCTGACGTGCCGTCAGCCCGGTGCGCTGGCGGTTCGCCGTCGAGTCGCCCGACGAGCGAGCCCCTGTATCCGAACACGTTCCGGTAGCCGTACGCCGACAACAAGATGGGGTAAAACGGGGACTCGGCGACCAGCGGTTCGCCATCGATCGCGGCGAACCGTTCGCCCGTCGCGACCCGTTCGAAGTTCTCGACGAAGACCTCGTACGCGTCGGCTTGGCGTTTGGGGATCTGTTCGTCGAGCCGAAAGACCGGAAGCGGGTGGTGTCGCGGCGGTGTCGACTCCCCGGTGAGCGCTCCGACAGCGACGAGGAACTCCCTGACGAGTCGGGTCGCGTTATCGGCGGCGGCGGCCGACTGCTGGAGTCCACACTCGAGTTCGACGACGTCCGGATAGGCGATCAGTCGTCCGTCGCTGTACTCTGCCGTCTCTACCAGCGCTTCGACGGACAGGTACGGACAGACCGCTCGCGCGTGGCCGTCGAGCTCGTCGACGAGCGCGAAGGGGGCCGCGTGGGAACGCGTCGAGTGCAACGAGAGGATCTCACAGCCGCGAAGCTCCGAGAGCAGTTCGTGGGCGAGACGCCCCTCGTACGTCTCGGCGTCGGGCGAACCGGGGAAGGCGCGGTTCAGGTCCTCGTCGACGTATCGGACGCCGCGCTCGAGGGCGCGTTCGTTCGCGATGATCAGCTTGACGGGGCGCTCGACATCCGGTTTCTCCTCGGCGAGCGTTTCGACGGCGATCCGACCGCAGGGCTCGTCACCGTGGATTCCCCCGACGATCGCGAATTCGGGCTCGCCGTCCCCCAGCGTCTCGACGCGCATCTACGCGGTCGTAGCGTCCCCGACTGTATGAACCCCCCGCTTTGGGTCGGACTCGGCGGGAGCAACAATCGCGAAAAGTGCGTCCGAGACGTCTACAGCTTGCCGGCCTTCTGCAGCTTCATCAGGTCCTCGGTGTCGAGGGTTTCGCCTTCCTTGAACTTCTGGTAGATCTCCTCTGCTTCCTCCTTTGCGGCCTCGCGCTTCTCGGCGCGCTCGTCCTTGCGCTCAGCTTCCTCTTCCTTGTCGAGTTCGCGCAGCCGCTTTTGCACGCGGACGAAGTCCTCGTGGTGGCGGTCGGCGGCCTCTTGGGCCTCGACGAACTTGTCGTGCCACTCGTCGGCCTCGTCGCGGATGTCGTCGGCCTCGCGGTAGGCCTCGATCATCTTGTTGTGGTGCTCTTGGGCCTTGTCAGCCAGTTCGGTGACCTTCTGGTGGTGGGTCGACGCTTCGGCGCGGACCTCCTGTGCCTCGGATTTAATCTCTTCGAGATCGCCGCCCTGATCGAGCTTCTCCTTTCTGTCGGAGAGCTTCTCGCGTTTCTCCTCGATCTTCTCGATCAGTTCGCGCTCGTCCTCGCTGGAGAGCACCTCGGTCTGCTGTTTGAACTCCAGATCCTCGATCTCCTCTTTGAGCTGGTCGACGCTTTTGCCCTCATTGAGCTCGAGGTCGTCCTTGAGTCCGTCGACCTCGTCGAAAAGCTCGTTTGCCTTCGCGTTGAGCTCGTTGCGCTGTTCTTTGTGCTCTTGGACTTGCTCGTTGAGCTCGTCGCGCTTCTCGCGGTGCTCTTGAGCCTCGTCGACCTTCTCTCGCGTCTTCGCGTTGAATTCGTCGCGTTTGGAGGCGCGCTCTGAGGCCATCTGGTTCAGCTCGTTTCGCCGGTCACGGAGCTGGCCGGCTTTCTTGATGAGCTGGCCCTTGGATTTGTTGTCGAGGTCGTCGTCTGTCAGTTCTACGTTGTCGGATTTGTCAATTGACTCTGCCATGGTTGATCACGTTACTCCATTACCGCTCCGGCCGCGGACAGCAACCGCTGCTGAAAAATCGGTCGCCGTATGAGGAAGGTTCCCTGTCATTCTGGTCGGCTGACGATGCTGCCGAACGCCGGATGCGTTCTGGTGTATGGGCTTATGATATATTTGTATTTAAATATTTTGGTGGCCAGAACCCCGTGTAAACAGCAACCACAGTGGGAGAGACGCCTTCGACAAGGTTTCACACACCCCTTCCACGAGTATATAAATGAGACTCCCGTTCGAACGGTCATGGAACAACGGATTCGGGCGCTCGGCCACGAACACGTCAGCGCCGAGCACACGAGCACGTTCGAGTTGACGAGCGACGATTGGTTGACACCCGCCGGGGACTGCATCCTCGGCATCGGGGCCGACACGACGCCGGTGGCGTTCGACGACGCGTTCGTGGCCGCGTGTCGATCGCACGAGGCGGCGATCACCGCCACACTCTGCGCGGGCGAGTTCGAGCAGACGATCGAGGGGCACGGCCACCCGGACCTCCGCTTCGAGAACGATCGGAGCATGGTCGTTCGAACAAGCGAGTACGTCGACGACAGGACCGTGATGGTCGGTGCGGATACCGCCGCGGCGGAGATCGATCGCGACCTCGTCACCGAACTCGAAGCCGGCGCGGAACTGGAGTGCGTCCTCCGAGTCGACGTCGAGTAGCGTCGAGCCGACCGGCACGAATGCGTATTGGTACGGAGCGCTTTTTCGGGAGGGAACACAACGCCACGCATGGACGACGAACCAGCCGAGAACATCTCCGGGGGAGAATCGGGCGGCGGCGCGGTCGCCCAGTTCGATTCCGCGGGTTCGAGGACGCGAGCGGAAGCCGTCGTGGATCGGCTCGGCGAACTGTACTGGCGGAAGCGCTACGGCGGCCGCGACGGTTTCGAGTGTCTCGTCCGGACGATCCTCAGCCAGAACACCTCCGACGTGGCGAGCCAACCGGCCCACGACGCGTTGATGGACCACTACGGCCACGACGACCTCGCAACCGCGCTCGCCGAGGCAGTACAGTCCGAACTCGCCGAGACGATCTCCTCGGCCGGGCTGTACAATCAGAAGTCCGAACGGATCATCGCGATCGCCGAGCGCGTCGTCGACGAGTACGGAAGCACCGAGGCGTTCGATCGCTTCGTTCGCGAGGAGTCGCCGAGCGAGGTCCGGGGAACGCTGCTCGACATGAACGGCGTCGGTCCCAAGACGGCCGACTGCGTGCTCCTCTTTGCGGGCGGGCGTGGAGGCGTCTTCCCCGTCGATACACACGTTCACCGCATTGCGCGCCGGATGGGACTGGCGCTAGCCGACGCCGACCACGAGGGGGTTCGCGAAGCGCTCGAAGCCGCCGTTCCGGCGGAGGAACGTCACGCCTCATCGAGCCAGTATACCGACGTACACCAAGAGGAGTTCTCGAATGGCGGGACGTACGACGTTGGCGGAGCGGAGATCACGTTCGCTCATGGCGGTGTCCCTCCGGAAAAATGCGGATTCGGGCATACGGCGACGATACAGTTCGGACGGGAGTACTGCACTGCCCGTAAGCCGGCCTGTCTCGACGGACCTGAATCCTGCCCGCTGTACGATTTATGCGACCGCGTCGGTGTCTACCCCGAGACTGGCGAGGTCTTCGACCCTTCTGAAACGAAAATAACCGACTGAGTGCCGGATATTCATCGTTCGTTGTAGAGGGATGGTCGACTGCGGCGGTCAGTCTGTGATATCGGACCGTGAGCGTGGTCGCGACAGCGTCGACGGTCCCCAGTAGGCGACGACTGCAGCGGTCGCCGCGGCGAGTGCGATCAAGAGCGTAACGCTCGCTGGGTCTGATTCGAGCACCGGGAACATTCCGTTCGCCCAATTGAACGCCGTGTGCATGAGGAGGGCAGGCAAGAGGCTGCGATTGGTGTTGTTGTACAGCCACGTGTGGAGGACCGAGAGGAAGGCGGTGGAGACGAAGAAGCCGAACATTGGGACGTTGTAGTAGATGGTCTGACTCGGAATGTAGAACAGCGGAAGGTGCCAGACGGCCCAGACGAGACCGATGGAGAGGCCGGCGACGGTAGCGCCGAGACGGTCCTGGAGCGGGTCCAACAGGTATCCCCGCCAGCCGAACTCCTCCTGGACGGGGCCTCCGAGGAAGAAGATGAAGACGAACGCGATGGGCAAGACGCTGGGCGTCTCTGCCCATGGGTACGATGGCTCTGTGCCCGTGACGTAGGCGACGGCGAGTGCTGCAGCCACGACGCCAATCGGGAGCAGTAGGGCAACCGCCAGCCACCGTGTGGGATAGTCAACCTGGACGGCGCGGGCAAAAAGGCGGCCGACACCCATGATCCCGTCTGCGTATGCGACAAGTACGACCGCTGCGACAGACGGGCCGAACGCACCGAGTTCTGGCAGGACTGGCAGGCCGTCTAGAAGACCGAGGCCCGCGAGTGCCTTCGGAACCCAGAACGCCCAGGACCAGCCGAACGCGAGCGCGAGGAACGCCGCAATGGCTCGCCAGTCCGCCCCGTCGCCACGATTCGGAGCAGGTTCCATAAGGGCGATTTCGGTGTAATCGACAAAATATGTCGGTTTCGACAGAGTCCCGATAGTCGGCTCGATTCAGCGGTCGGTGGTCGGTTTCCGAGTGAACGGTGTCAGGACCGAAACAGAACCCTTTCGAAGTGAGGCTTCGGCCACACGGCGAAGATACAGACACCTGTCCGATGGCGGACCTCCGCGACCAGGTCGGCGTCTCCCCCGAGAGCGGAGAAGTCGCCGGTCCGGTCGACGCGCCCGAATCCGGCCGATGACGTCAGTCTGAGTGTCCGACGCTCGCAGTCGAGCTGCTCGGACCGCTCCCGTAGGCCGCATAAAGTATCAACCCGGCGATGACGAAGTCGATCGAGTGGGCGATCAGGTGGTGAACGGGCATCGAAACGGCCCCGGAGACGGTACCCAACCCGACGATCGACCGGAAGAACAGCATTCCGATGGCGAGGGTGACGAGCGCGTACGTCCGTGTCCGGCGGCGGTTGTAGACGACGAGCGAAAGCACCAGGAGAACCCCGGTCCCGATCCCCGCGAGCGCGAGGACGGCGAACAGCAGCACGGACTCCGGGTACTCGATCCAGTCGCCGGCCGCCTGGAGGGGCAGTGCGATCGATTCCATATCCGAGGTACGGGCCGACTTGGATATCAATCCACGGGCGACCGCGGCAGTCGCAGTCGGTCCTCGTCCCGCGGCGTTTTTGTCCACCCGCGACCGAACGCCGGTATGCTCACCAAGGACCTGCTCCGCGTTTCGCGGGCCGGCGGGGGGTACCAGCCCCGATTCACCGACCCGTCCGACGAGGCACTCGCTGCGCGGGTCCTCGGCGTCTATCAGGGGCACGTCGGCGAGTCGAAGCGCGACCTCGACGACGCGCTCGCCGAACTCGAACGGGAAGCCGACGATTTCAAGCTGGTCCGGGGGTTCGCGAAGCTTATCCACCGCGACGCACGGTTCGCCGTCGAGGCCCCCGTCTCGCCGCGGCGCGCGCGAACCGCCGCCTTCGAGGCCGCTGAGGCGGTCGGCGTCGTGACAGATGCGGATCGAACCGAGGCGCTCGCCGCGGCCGCCGACCGGCTCGACGCGTCCCCGGACGAGGTCGACGCGTCGCTGTTCGCCGATCGGGAGATCGAGTCGGTTCTTTACGCGATCGAAACGAACTACGATCCCGAGTCGCTCCGCGAGCAGTACGACCTCTCGCTGGCGCAGACGGCGCTGTTCAACGCTGTCTCGGTGCGGGTCGAAACCTCGGAGCCGAAGGCGCTCGTCTCGGCGATCAAGCGGCTCCGGCTGATGTACGAGATCCGACGAACCGACGAGGGGCGGACCGTGATCGTTACCGGTCCCGACGCACTCTTTCGCCGGTCGAGGCGCTACGGGACGCGGTTCGCTCGGCTACTCCGAACGGTCACGAAGGCCGCCGAGTGGACCCTCGAAGCGACGATCGACGATCGAGGCACCGAGCGGACGCTCCGGCTCGACTCGGACGATCTCACCCATCCGACGGCCGAACCGGTCGTCGAACCGACCTTCGACAGCGGCGTCGAGTCGGACTTTTACGCCCGATTCGATGCGCTCGATCTCGATTGGCGACTCCGTCGGGAGCCAGATGCACTCGAGGCCGGCGAGTTCGCAGTGATCCCCGACTTCGCCTTCGAGTGGCGCTACGGCGACTTCCGCGTCTTCTTCGAGATCATGGGGTTTTGGACGCCGGAGTACGTGGAAAAGAAACTCTCGCGGTTCGAGGCGCTGGAGGACGTTGCCTTCCTCGTCGCCTACGACGAGTCGCTCGGCGTCGGCGAGGCCATCGAGGCGCTCGGCCACCGCGCGATCCCGTACACGGGGACGGTTAGCGTCGCCGACGTTCGGGACGCCTTGCGTTCCTACGAGTCGGAACTGCACGCGGAAAGCGCCGCGACGCTCCCAGCGCGGATGACGCCCGACGCTGACGTGATCGCCATCTCCGTGTTAGCCGAGGAACGCGGTGTCCCCGAGCGCGCGATCGAGACCGTCGATTTTCCCGACCACGAACGCGTCGGCCGGACGCTCCTCAGGCCCGCAGTGTTGGAGACGCTTGCCGAGGAGCTGGAGGCAGGGATGGATCTCGACGACGTGGAGACGGTGCTCGGCGAGCGCGGCATCGAGGAAACCAGCGCGGTTCTCGCCCGCCTCGGGTACCGGGTCGAGTGGGAGGGGCTCAGCGGCGGGACGATCGCCGAGCGAGATTAGAGGTCGCGCTGCCGCCCTTTCGGCATCTGCGATCGGAGCTCGTCGTAGATGTACAGCCCGACGCCGATCGGTTCGATCGCTCCCGCGATCCGGTGGGCCGCGATGAGGTAACCCCAGTCGCCGTCCCACTCGGGCTCGGTGTCCTCGCCGCGGAGGAAGGCTCGCGCGTCCTCGTCGTCGAGGACGACGACGTTCTTCGTCGCCCCGCGACCGAACCGCTGGACCGCGTCCGTGGTGGGTTTCCAGTGTTCCTGTCTGGTTCGGAGAAAGGTCATCCCGAGCCCCTCGACTTCGGCCGGCGAGTCGATCTCACCGGCGAACGCCCAGATCTTCCCCGACCCCTTCTCCCAGAACGTGTGCCCCGCGAACCGCTCGGGGTCGAGATCGAAGCGTTCGACCCACCAGCCGACGACCGCCTCGCGGGTCGCTCGGCCCTCGACCTCGCGGTCGGCTGCCGTTTCGGGCAATCGATCGAATCGTTGTCCGACGTTGCCGTCGTCGTCAGTTCCGCCCCCGTCGCCACCGCTCATTCTCCCACCTCCAGTTTCGCACAGAAGAATCCGCCGGTGTCGTTGTGGTGTGGGTAGATCCGCTTGGCCTTCCGCATCGACTCGTCGAACGTCTCGTCGTCCCACTCGACGAGTCCCGAGACGTGTTCGAGCGGGAGGTCGTACTCGACGAGCCGACAGCCGGTGCGGTCGAGCGCGTACTGGAGCACCGCCTCGTTCTCCTCGGGAGCGAACGTACACGTCGAGTAGACGACGGTGCCGCCCGGCCGGGTGATCTCGATCGACCGTTCGAGGATCCCCTTCTGGACGCCGGCGATCCCCTCGACGTGATCCATCGACCAGCTGTCGACCGCGTCGGGATTCTTTCGGATCGTCCCCTCACAGGAGCAGGGCACGTCGACGAGCGTCCGATCGAACGGCTCCGCACCGAACGGTTTCAACGAGAAGTTCCGCGCGTCCTGTCTGGTCACGACGAGGTTCGTCACGCCGCAGCGTTCGGCGTTCGACCGGAGCGCAGACAGGCGTCCGAGGTTGTTGTCGTTGCCGACGAGCGTGCCGCGGTCGTCCATCCGCGCGGCCAGTTGCGTGGTCTTGCTTCCCGGTGCCGCACAGCAATCCAAGACGCGTTCGCCCGGTGATGGGTCGAGCGCGATCGCCGGAACGGCGGACACCTCCTCTTGACCGTACACCCAGCCGTGGACGAACGGCCAGGAGTTCCCGGGCGACTCGCCGTCGCCGAGTCGAAAGAGGCCGTCGTGCCAGTCGACGGGGGCGTACTCGACGTCCGCCTCGTCGAACGCCCGTCGAACCCGATCGGGCGTCGCCTTGATCTCGTTGACCCGGACGACCGACGGCAACGGGCGCTCACAGGCGGAGTGAAACGCCGACGGGTCGCCGACGATGGGGTCGTATCTCGAAAGCGGCTCCATGCGCACAGTCGACCCCGAGGTGGTTTGTCGGTGTCGATCACGGATCGCGTGGAACGGCGATCCGGCGTGGCGATGCCCTGATCGGCTCACTATTATGATGCTCGGTCACGTCGGTCGGCGTATGGCACGCATCCAGATTATCGACGAGGGGATCGAACTCGAGTCGCCGACGCTCATCGAAGGCCTTCCGGGTGCCGGTCTCGTCGGGAAGATCGCCGCCGATCACCTCGTCGATGAGTTCGACATGGCGTACTACGGCGCGCTGCTCTGTGAGGGGCTGCCGCGCGTCGCCGTCTACGGCGGGGACTCGCCGGACCTGCTGCCGCCGGTGCGGTTGTACGCCGACGAGACGCGGGATCTCGTCGTCCTCCAGAGCGACGTTCCGGTGTCGCCGAAACAGGCGACCGAGTTCGCCAGCTGCGTCACCGGCTGGATCGACACGAGCGACGCGTTTCCGCTGTACATCAGCGGGCTGGCCGAGGAGAAAGCCGACGTTCCGAAACTCTACGGCGTCGCGGCCGGAAACGGTGCGTCGATGCTCGATGACGTCGACATCGTCCCACCGAGCGGCGGTGGCTTGATCTCGGGGCCGACCGGGGCGCTGTTGCACCGAGCCGTGGAGACGGAGCTCGATGCAGTCGGCCTCATCGCCCAGACCGATCCGCGGTTCCCCGATCCGGAGGCCGCGCGGGTCGTCCTCGAGGACGGGATCACGCCGATCGCGGGCATCGACGTGAGCACCGACCGACTGGTCGACCAAGCCGACGAGATCCAAGCGGCCAGAGAGCAGTTAGCGAAGCGGCTCCAAGAAGTCGATCGCGACGAGAGCACGCAGGCGCAGCCGATCCGCGGCTTCCAGTAGCCCGCGACGCCGCTGGACGCCAAGACATATAGCCGACGCGGGACGAGTCCGAGTATGCGACCGATCCATGCGGCTCAGCGCGTTGCCGTTCTCGCGGACTCACAAAATCTCTATCACGCGGCGCACAGCCTTTACTCGCGTAACGTCGATTACACCGCGATGCTCGACGCCGCCGTCGACGACCGCGAACTGGTCCGGGCGCTCGCCTACGTGATTCGGGCCGAATCGCCCTCTGAGGAGGACTTCTTCGACGCGCTCCGCGGCATCGGATTCGAAACAAAAATTAAGGACATCAAGACGTTCGCCGACGGCTCACAGAAAGCTAACTGGGATCTCGGAATGTGTCTCGACGCGGTCACGCTCGCGGGGAAGATCGACACGTTCGTCCTGTGTAGCGGCGACGGGGACTTCGCGCGGCTGTGTACGCACCTCCGGCACGAGGGCGTCCGGACGGAGGTGTTCGGGTTCGGCGGATCGATGGCCGAGGAGCTTGTCGAGGCCGCCGATTCAGTCGTCGACATGAGCGACGATCAAGAGCGATACCTGCTGTAGCTACGGCCGCGTCTTCGAAGCCTCGACGATCGCCTCGGTGAGGACGTCGACGCCCAGCGTGAGCGAATCCTCGTCCACGTCGAACGTCGACGTGTGGTGACCACCGGGGTGGTCGGTTCCGATGCAGGCGTACGTCGCCAGCCCGCCGTGTTGCTGGACGCGCTGCATGAGAAACGTCGCGTCCTCGCTCCCGCCGATCGAGCCGCGTCGGGTCGCGCGCTCGACGTCCGGGTGCGCTCGGGCGGCGTCGTGGATCGACTCGACCAGTTCCTCGTCGCTTTCGGCCGAGGGGGCCTCCCCCTCGATGGTCACGTCCGCGCTGCAGTCGTGGGAGATGGCCGCACCCTCGAAGACCTGTTTGGCCCGTCTGAAGGTGTAATCGCGGATGTCGGTCGTCTCGCCCCGAACCTCGCCGTGGATGAACGCCTCCTCGGGGATGATGTTCGTCGCGGTGCCGCCGCCGACGCGACCGGCGTTGACGCGCGATTCGCCCTCGCTGTGGCGCTCGATACCGTAGAGGTTGCCGATGGCCGTCGCCATCGCCTGCACGGCGTTTCTGCCCTCCTCGGGGCGCGCGCCGGCGTGGCCCGGATGCCCCTCGAACGTGGTGTAGAACTGGGTGACTGCAAGGAAGTCGTCGATCCCGCCGATGATTTCGCCGGTCGGATAGTCGAGGCCGATGTGGATCGCAAAGAGGTAGTCGACGTCGTCGAGGTGGCCGGAATCGGCCATCGGCTTGCCGCCGCCGATGATCTCCTCTGCGGGCTGGAAGAACAGCTTGAACGTCCCCGAGAAGTCGCTCTCTTTGACCGATTCGAGGACGCCGAGGCCGATCGTCGCGTGCGCGTCGTGGCCGCAGGCGTGCATCGCGCCCGTCTCGGATCGGAAGCCCTCACGTGCGGGTTCGTGCCGCTCGTCGGTCGACTCTTCGCGGGGGAGCCCGTCGATGTCGACCCGCACCCCGACGGTCGGGCCGTCGCCCTGATGCACCACCGCGACGGCACCGGTCCAGCCCCCAGAAAGTTCGTCCAGCACGTCGGGGTCGGCACCGGCCTCACGGGCGCGGTCCATCCACACCTCCAGTTCGTCCTTATCCGGAACCGCGAGTCGTTCGTCGGCCAGCGCGTCGCGGCCGACGTGGAGTTCGTCGACGCCGATCCGTTCGACCTCGGAGACGATTTTGGCGGTGGTCCAAAACTCCCGCCAGCCGGGCTCGGGGTGACGGTGAAACTCCCTACGCAGTTCGACCAATCGGTCGCGTTCGACGCTCATGGAGGGAGGTGGTTCCCGCACAGTATAAGCCCCCGCGGTTCGGCACCCCCGAGCTAGCGACTGCCGGGGGCGGAGACGCGTTCGACGTCGACGTCGAGGTGAATCCCCTCGGGGAACGCCTGTCCGGCGACATCGCGGGCGAACTCGTCGTGGCCGACGATCTCCATGCGGCGTTCATAAACCGTATACGCCCAGTGTCGAAACGACCGCCCGCCCGCGTCGAGTCGCTTTGACTGCGGAACCGAGATATCCGCCGGTGACTCGGCGTGTGGGCCGCGGAGTTCGACTCCTTTACGCTCGGCTCGGTGTTTTATATCCCCGACGATCCGTTCGAGGACGTCTCGATCTCCGCTTTGGAGCATCAGCGTGGTGACGAAAGGCATGTGCATCCGTGGACGCTCGACCGCTAAAAACGCATCCATCGTCGTTGGCGTGTCGATGGCGATCCGAATCACCGTCACCACGGCCCTCCGACACCCATTTATAACATGACCGTTTACGACTGGGTAATGATAGAGGCCACGAGCGCGGGAGCCATCCTCTTTCGCGATACGCGTGGCCGGCGTGAGTACCTGCTACTCAAGTCCCGACCCGGTGATTGGGAGTTTCCCAAAGGCGGCGTCGAGGGCGACGAGGAACTACAGCAGACCGCTATCCGCGAGGTGAAAGAGGAGGCCGGAATCGACGACTTCCGGCTATTGAACGGCTTCCGTGACGATTACGACTACGTATTCGAAGCGAACGGCAATACGATCCACAAGACGGTCCACCTGTTCATCGCGAAGTCCTACGAGGCGTCGGCCGAGCTCTCGTCGGAACACCGCGATCTGCAGTGGCGCGACTACGAGCAGGCGATCAACACGATCACTCAGGACGGACCGCGCGAGATACTCGAGGGGGCACACGAGTTCATCGACGAGGAACTCGAGGAGTAGCGCAGTCGGTGCAGCGACGGCCAGCGCCGACAGCGACGCGTTTCGACTCAGGCCGCATCATTTATACGTCCGAGCGGCCGTATTTAAAACGGCCATGAGGAGACTCGTGGAACGACATTCACCACCATCGCCCGGAGACGGGCAGTTCATCAATGCAAGACACAGCGAAATATCTCGTACACGCGGATATCACGGCGGAGGGGATCGTCGAGCGCTCGGACGTCGTCGGGGCGGTCTTCGGACAGACCGAGGGCCTCCTCGGCGACGAACTCGACCTCAGGGAGCTACAGGACGCCTCGAAAGTCGGCCGGATCGACGTCGAAATCGACTCCCAAAACGGGCAGTCGTTCGGCCGAATCACGATCGCGACGAGCCTGGACCAGGTCGAAACGGCAATCTTGGGGGCGGCGCTCGAAACGATCGACCGAGTCGGTCCGTGCCGATCGACGATCGAGGTCCGAAAGATCGAGGACGTGCGAGCGGCCAAGCGCCGGGAGGTCGTCGAGCGCGCGAAATCGCTCCTCGGAAGCGCATTCGACGAATCCATGCGTTCCAGTCGGGACCTCGTCGAGGAGGTCCGTGAGTCGGTCCGAATCGAGGACATCACCGACTACGAGGGGCTCCCCGCGGGCCCCCGCGTCACCGACTCGGACGCAATCATCGTCGTCGAGGGGCGCTCGGACGTGCTCACACTCCTCCAGTACGGCATCAAAAACGCCGTCGCCGTCGAGGGGACCGACGTTCCGGACGCGATCGCGAAACTGACCGAATCGAAGACCGTTACCACCTTCCTCGACGGCGATCGCGGCGGCGAGCTCATCCGGCGGGAACTCGCCCAGGTCGGCGACATCGATCACGTCGCGTCCGCCCCCGAAGGACGTTCCGTCGAGGACCTCGCCCGGCACGAGGTGATGACCGCGCTCCGCGAGAAGATTCCGTACGACCAACTCGAACAGTCGGACGCGCCCTCGGAGCCCGAAGGCGACCCCGAAGGCGACGAGCAGGAGCCGATCGAAGCGGATGCCGAATCCGACGATACGGGGGCTACCGAATCGACCGTCGAAGCCCTCGGTAACGTCGGCGACGGAGAAACCGACGGGATGGTGGACGCGTCGCACTCGGGGACGCTTCGGGAGCACACGCGCGCCGTTATCGGCGAGGAGACGGGGCGCGTTCGACTCCTCGACGAAGAGTTCGGCGTGATCGCCGACGGTGACGCGGCGGACGCGTTCGATCTCGTGGTCGAGGAAGCCACGGTGCCGACGGCGATCGTCGTCGACGCCGAGTTGAGCCAGAAACTCCTCGACGTCGCCGCCCAGCGCGGCGTCGATCACGTGGTCGCGGCGTCGATGGGCGAGTTCGTCAAGCGTCCGACGAGCGTCCGGATCCGGACCGTCGATCAGCTACTCGCGCCGAGCGAGGCGTAACGCGTCCGCGCCGTCGGCGTAAAATCCGTCGCACGTGGCGTCGCACTCGAATCCGAGTCTCCGGTAGAACCGTCTCACCCCGCGGTTTCCGGTCGGTGTCGTGACGACGATCCGGTCCGTATCGATCGCAGAGACGACCGATTCGACGAGTTCTCGACCGTGTCCCTCCCGACGGGCGTCGGGCGCGACGACGAGTTCCGTGAGGGTCGCCGGATCGCCAGGGAACGCGAGGGCGTATCCGACGAGCCAGTCGCAGGCGACGGCAACGCGACCGAGAAACGGCCCGCGAACTGCGGCGTCGATGCAGTCCGGATCCGCGTACTGAAGATGGCTTTGTAGTGCCCGGACTGTCGGACGATCGGCCGGCTCCAGCGGGCGAATCATACGAAGCGAACGAGTGCCACCGTCGCGCACCCGAGTCCGGCCGAGAGCGTCGCGAGCAGATTGACCGTCTGGTTTCCAACTCGATCCCCCTCGAGTGTCGCGCCCAGAAGGCTATCGACGACCATCCCGAGGACGCCCGCACCGAAGACGGTGAACGTGGCCAAGGGGCCGAAATCGAAGAAGAACAGCGCGAGCGCAGCGATGAGGCCCGAGCCGGTCGCCCCGGCGACTGCGCCCTGCCACGTGACGCCGCCGTCGGTCCCCGGGGCGACGGGTTCGAGCGTCGTGATCAGCCGTGGGGAGTCGAAGAGGCCGCCGAACTCGCTGGAGAACGTGTCGGCGAGCGCGGCCGCGACCGCACCGGCGAAGGCGAACTGGAAGACGACCGGGGCTATACCCATTCCCTCTGCGGCGACGTACGCGACCACGGCGACGAGGGCGACCGCGGAGTTTGCGAGTACGTTGCTGCCTCCGCGCGCACCCTCGTTCTCCTGTGCGATACCGCGGGCGAGTTTTTCGTCGTATCGATACTTCGACGCCAGCCCGCCGAGGCCGAAGAACGTGATAAGGAGCGCGAACCAGCCGTAGCCGCCGAGGACGATCGCCCAAAGCGAGAGCAACACCCCACTCAGGGTACCGGTGACAGAGGCCGTCCCGAGCGCGTAGGCCACGTATCCCAGCGCGATCGTCACCGACAAGCCGATTGCCAACCGTTCGAGGGACGGCTCGACACCCAGTCCGAGCAGGAACCATATGACGAGCCCGACCGACAGCAACACCAACGAATCGTCGAACGGTGACAGCGTCGTCCGAACGAGCGCACCGATGAGTGCGCCGCTCGCGACGACGAAGAGGACGGTCGGCGATGTGGGCACCGTCCCACCGAGCCGTCCGGCGGCGAACACCGCCGCGGTCGCGGCGACCGTTCCGAGCGCCGCGAAGGCCGAAGCTCCCGCGACGGGTGTGGGAATGCGAGAGACCACGACGCGTTGTCCGAGATTTCCCGCAGTCAGGACGAACACCGCGGCGACGAAGGCGGCGAGTGGAAGATCGAGCGCGACGAAGAGGAACGCCAACGCCGCGACGGCGAAGCAGAACGATGCGAGACTGTGTAGCCGGTCCTCGTCTCGATCGCCGTCGCGGGCGAAGAGTTCGAACAGCGGTCCATCAGTCGAAACGAGCGCGACGGCTGCGAGCAGCGCGAAGGGAGCGATGGTCCCGATGGCTGCGATCGTTTCGTGTACTCGCCCGTCCAAGACCGGAGCGAGGAGCGTCGCGCTCCCGACGAGGAGGTAGCCGATGGCGCGCGCTATGTCTCCGGTCACGCACCGAGATATCCCCGTTGATCACTTAACCTTCCCGAAGAGCGGACCGACACGTTCAGGCCGACGGGGACGAACGTCCGCTCGTGGGACTGTACGATCGCTATCTCGCCGCACGGATCCGCCTGAGCGACGGTGGGGTTCCGAAACGGATCGCGCTTGTCATCACCGAGCACGACCTCCTCGAACAGGGCGCGTACGACACGCTCGCGTCGTTCCTCCGGTGGGCGTTCGAGATTGGCGGCGAGGAGGTGTTGATTTATGTCAGCGTGCTCGACGAGGCGGTGATCCCGACGCTTCGAGCGGCGCTGTCGAAACTCGACAGTCCGCGCAGCGTCGCGATTCGCGAACCCGGCGCGGAGAGCGTGGCCGACGCACCGGTACAGGTGAGTATCGGACTCGGCGGTCGCCAGGAGTTCGCCGCCGCAGTCCGTCGAATCGCGAGGGACGCGGCGGACGGAACGTTGGATCCAGAGGACGTGGACGAATCCGAGATCGAACGGCGGCTCGTGTTTCAGTCGCCACCGGATCTCGTGATCAAAACCGGCGCGGAACGATTGTCCGATTTCCTGATCTGGCAGTCGGTGTACTCCGAGCTATACTTCACCGACGTCAACTGGCGGGACCTCAGGCGGCGCGACTTCTTGCGTGCCGTCCGCGAGTTTCAAGAACGGAAGCGTCGGTTCGGCCGGTGACTGCCGATCAGATGACGGAGGAATCCGGATCGGTCGGGTCCTCGATCTCCTCTCCGCCGTGCGTCGCGTCGTCGAGCCCGGTAGTATCGTTACGCTCGATATCACCGGCCGCCCGGATAAGCGCGGCCGCCCGCTGAGCGCGCGTCTGCCGCCAGGATTCCTGTCGGGACTCGTACGTCCGAATCGCCCGCAGGAAGTCCACGCGCGAGAACTCGGGCCAGTACGGGGTGCAAAAATACACCGCAGCCTCGTTCCCGTTCGCGTGCCACGGCAGGAAGTTCGACGTTCGCTCGTCGCCGCCGGTCCGGATGATGAGATCGACCACCCGCGTCGGCCCCGTCGTCAGACGAGCTTCGATCTCCGAAACGGTGACATCTTCGGGGTCGCACGCGCCGCTCGCGGCTTCGTGGGCGATCTCGCGGGCGACGCCGAGTAACTCGGCGCGCCCGCCGTAGGCGAGCGCGACGTTCAAGCGGAGCGAGTCGTAGCCTTCGGTGCGCTCCTCGGCGTAGGTGATCGCCTCGCGAACGCGTTTGGGGAGCCGCTGTATCTCGCCGATCGCGCGGATCCTGACCTCGCGGTCGTGCACTTCGGGGCGGTCCGCGAACCCGCGGAGTTTCTCTGAGATCAGATCGAAGAGCGCCTCCCGCTCCTCGCGGGGGCGGTCGAAGTTCTCCGTGGAGAATGCGTACAGCGTCAACTCCTCGACGCCGAGATCGGCACACCACTCCAGCATCCGTTCGGTCGTGTCCGCACCGGCGCGGTGTCCCGCCGTCTTCTCCTCACCGTGTTCGCGCGCGTATCGGCGGTTACCGTCCTGAATGACGGCTACGTGCGTCGGCACGCCGGATACCTCGCGCTCGAGCAGTCGTTCGTAGAGCCGTCGAACCGCTCCCCGGAGCCGGTGGCGCATCTATCCGGCCTGAGGGCGGGCGAACGGATGAGTGTTGTTTTTCGTCGGTTGTGCGGGGCAACATACCGTCACCGTCGCGACTGCCGCAGAGTTTTTATATCATAACGCCGTCCGTCCGGACGCAATGGCGAAAGGCGTGGTTGATTTCTTCAACGATACTGGTGGTTACGGCTTCATCGAAACCGAGGACTCCGACGAGGACGTGTTCTTCCACATGGAGGACGTTGGCGGCCCCGATCTGGAGGAGGGTGACGAGGTCGAGTTCGACATCGAGCAGGCCGACAAGGGCCCGCGCGCGAAGAACCTCAATCGGCTGTAAGGCGGCGTTCGACCCCAGTAACGGCACAGCACTTCGATAGCGGCGCGGTGCGGGCAGTACCGCCACGGACCGTGACCTGTATTACTCCGGATAGCGATGGGTTCGGTATGAGCGAGGCCATCGACGACGATCTGTATCAGCGGACGAAGGCGCTGTTGGAACCCGGCGATATCCGGCTCAACGGCGTCATCGTCGACACCGAACTGACGAACGAGGAGGAGCCAACACTCCACCAGGCGACGCTCGACATCGGCGACGTCATCGCCGAGGCCGCAGGCATCGAGCCGACGGACACGTACGTCTATTCGGGGAACGACGACGATCGGTTCGGTGTCAACCAACACCAAGGGCTCACGCTCGACGGCGAGGAGTTCGTCTGGGAGTGCCAACAACTGATTCGCGACTCGACGTACGACATCGTCTTCTATTACGAGGCCGACGCCGATCAGGCGGCGATCGTTCGCGGCGTCGAGGAACTCGGATTCGGCGCGACGGGCGTCGAGGGCGAGTAACCCTTCACACGTCACGATCGACGACGAACTCGGCGAAGGCGGCGAGCTTCGACGCCGGTTCGGGTTCGAGATCGAGCCCCTCGAGGCGGGCTTTCGACGACTCCGAGAGCTCTTCGGCGACCGATCGGGCGTACTCGACGCTCCGCACCGACTCGAATATCTCGACGACCTCGCGGACGTCCTCGTCCGTGTTCTCGTCCGCCCACAGAATCTCCTCGAGGCGCGCGGCGTCCTCTGGGGGTGCGTTCTCCGCAGCGTGGATCGCCATCAGCGTCTTCTTTCCCTCCCGAATGTCGTTCCCGACGCCCTTACCGAAGTCGCCGCCCTCCTCGAGGGCGTACTCCACGTCGAGCACGTCGTCGGCGATCTGGAAGGCAATAGCCATGTCTTCGGCGTACTTCGCGACGGCCTGCTCGACGCCCTGATTGTCGGTCACGATCGCGGCCAGTCTTGCCACGATGCGACTGAGACAGCCAGTCTTGCACGCGCACATTTCGAGGTACTCCGCGTCGGTGATCTCGATCTCCTTTTGATTGTGCCACCGGATGTCCATCCCCTGGCCGAGGTGAGTTCGGTTGAGTTCGTACATCAGCATCTCGTAGGCGTCGAGCCGAACGTCGGCTCTGAGATCGCCTGGATTCCGCGTGATGATCTTCAGCGGCAGAAAGTACATCGCGTTACCGGCGTTGAGCGCGATATCCATCCCGTGAGTGTGGTGGAGCGCCGGTTCACCCCGTCTGTGCGTCGCGCCGTCCTCGACGTCGTCGACGATGATCGTGCCGTTGTGTAACACTTCCGGGATCACGGCGTATTCGAGATACGCCTCCGGGTCGTCCCCCAACGCTTCGACGAACAGCAAGAATAGGATCGCACGCCAGCGTTTTCCCCCCCGATCGAGGAGCTCCCAGATCGGATCCGAGAGCGCCCCCTGCAATGCCGCCGAATCGTACGAGTAGGTCGGCTCACCGAAGAAATCCGCGAGATAGGCGTCGTCGATCGTTCGAGGAAGCAACGACTCGATGGTCTCGTCGACAACGGGCCGCCACTCCTCAAGCACGCCGTACATGTCACGAGGCTTGCGGTGACAGAATAAAAACTCTCCCGTGTCACCGTGGCCGCGAGCGAGGCGCAAACGCCCCCCGGCATCGACGGAGAGACTTTTCATCCCCCCGACCCTCGGTCGGGTCGATGAGCGGACAGCGCGTCGGGATCGTCGGCAGCGAACGAGTGACCGAGGCCATCGAAGCCGCGGGGGGAGAGCCAGTCGACGACGACAGAGCATTCGATACCGTGGCATTCGTCGTCGCGGAGACGGAGTCGGCGATCACCGATCTCGCCAGAGACGGCCTCGATGCCCCGATACTGGCGGTCGAGGTCGAGGGGATTCCGTCGGTCCCGATCGATCGCCTCGAAGCGTCCATCGAGCGCATCCGTCACGGATCGGTGCCGACGATGCGTCATCCCGTCGTCACCGCCGCTGGTTCGTTCGATCCGATCGGAGCCGTCTTCGACGTCGCACTTATGGCCGCCGAGCCGGCCCGGATCTCGGAGTTCTCGGTTCACTGTGCCGGTGAGGAGATCTCCAGATTCCGAGCGGACGGCGTCGTCGCGTCGACGCCAGCGGGAAGCGTCGGCTACAACCGTAACGCCGGTGGGCCGACCGTCGCACTGGGTACCGGCGTCGCCTCGATCGTGCCTATCGCCCCCTTCGCAACGGCGGCCGGCGACTGGGTCCTTTCGATCGACGACGTCGAACTCCGCGTCGAGCGCGACGAAACGCCGGTCGAACTGCTCGCCGACGGACGCCGGGAGCTGCCCGTCGCGGCCGACGATGCGATCGCGCTGTCGACGGCCGGAACGATCGAGACGTACGCCCCTCCAGGGGCGACGGGGGCGTTCGGGGATTGGACCGGGACGGACGGGGACTGACGGGGATCGACGTGTGGCGCTCGCCGATCCGTCGCAAGCGGGAACTGTAGCCGACACGAGTTCGTCCGACGCGCGACGACTGCGTTTATCACCCGCGGGATCGCAGCGTGTCGTATGTCTGGCGACTTCGATTTCGATCACGAACTGCTCGCGGACCTCGTCGAAACGCCGGGCGTCCCGGGGTACGAAGACCGCATTCGGGCGCTCGTTCGCGCCGAACTCGAACCGCACGTCGATCGAATTCGCTCCGACGCGATGGGCACCCTCGTCGGAACGATCGAGGGGGCGAATCCGGCGTACGATGTCGTCGTCGCCGCCCACGTCGACGAGATCGGGTTCATCATCAAGTACGTCGACGACGAGGGGTTCCTCGAACTCGACGCGCTCGGCGGCTGGGATCCGCGGATCCTCCGCGCTCAGCGCGTCACCGTCCACACCGACGACGAACACCTGCCGGGAATCATCGGCGCGGTCCCGCCGCACACGCTCACGGAGGAACAAAAGGAGTCGAAACCGGAGATCAAAGACGTCCGTATCGACCTCGGACTCGACGCCGAGGCGGTCGCAGAGCGCGTCTCCGTCGGTGACCTCGTCACGATGGACGGTCGGCTCGCGCGCGTTGGCGAGTTCGTCACGGGAAAATCGCTGGATAACCGCGTGTCGGTACTCGCGATGATCGAGGCCGCGCGTCGCCTCGACGCCCCGGACGTCACCGTGCACTTCGCCGCGACGGCTCAAGAGGAGGTGGGTCTCCGCGGCGCGTCGGCGCTCGGTGTCGATCTGGACGCTGACCTCGTGCTCGCGATCGACACCACGGTCGCGAACGATGTCCCCGGGTTCGAACCAGGCGAGCGCGTCACCCAACTCGGAGAGGGGGCCGCGATCAAGCTGAAGGACTCGAGCGTCATCACGAACCACAAGCTGCACCGCCGGATCCGCCGAATCGCCGAGGAACGGGATATCGACTACCAACTCGAAGTGCTCCCGGCCGGCGGCACGGACACGGGAAGCCTCCAGCGGGCCGGGGGTGCGCGACCCGCCGGTGCGATTTCCGTGCCGACGCGGTATCTGCACACGCCGACCGAGAGCGTTCACCGTGACGATCTAGCGGCGACGATCGACCTCCTCGTCGCCACCCTCGAAACCGAGGACGGCACGCACGACTACACACTCTGAGCTCCGTCCCGTTCACTCGGCGTTGCTGCCGTTCCCGCCGCCCTCATTGCCGTTCGATCGCGGCCGAATCAGGTCGGCGAGCGTGACGACGAATCCGAGGAACCACCCGAGCGGGGTCGCGATGCCGACCCACATCAGGACAACGCCGATCCCTTCGAGGCTGAAGTTCGCTCGGAGATACTCGTTGGCGTCGTACACGTACAGGAGGTTGTCGAGGAGGAAGATCGCGAGCGACTCGCTTCGTTGGAGCACGCCGCTGAGCGAGGGATCGTACAGCGCCGCGACGACCGGGGGGAGGAAGACGGCGTTCATCGCGAACGGATAGCCGAAGACGACCGTCGTCCCGCGCCCGCCGACGCGGGTGAAGATGGCGGCCAGTCCCGCCGACACCACGGCGACGGCGCTCGCTGCGCCGACCGCGAGAAAGCCGTCGAATTCGAGCCGTACGCGAGCGAGCGCCGTCAGTCCGCCCCACAGCAGCGCCGTGAGGAGCACCACGCCAACGACGCCGAGTCGGGTCGTGGCCGTGTTGAAGCGGCGCGCGTTGAACCGCGCGGCGAAGCCGACGAGCAAGAACGGGTACAACAGCGCGACGAGCGGGACCCCGATCGCGGCCCAGATCCGATACTTGATCGCGTCCCCCCGCGTCCGAGGCTTCCACTTGCCGAGCACCCGATGGACGGCCGTCCGCTGTCGGGGGAAGACGAGTTCCATCCAGGTCTCGTGGAGCCGCACGACGTCGATCTTCAGTCCCTCGATGAGGCCGCCATCGGTCATACTACTTCCTTCCGTGGGGCGTAAAAATAGGTTCCGGCCTCCTCACTCGGTGGATCGTCCGAACGCGCTCACGCCTCGAGCGGGCTACCACGCGCTCGGACCGAAGTCGGGATTGACTTTCCGGCGCTCGGTGTCGATCGAATCGATGCGTTCGATCTCGTCGTCGCTCAGTTCGAGCGATAGCGATGCCCAGTTGTCGCGGATGTGATCGGAGCCGGTCGCTTTGGGGATCGGCGTCACTGCCTTCTCGCGGAGCCACGCGAGGCTGACCTGCGCTTCGCTGACGCCGTTCGCGTCGGCGATCTCCGACAGTACGTCGACGTCGAAGACGTCGCCGCGGGCCAGCGGCGAGTACGCGACCAGCTCGATTCCCGCGTCGGCACAGATCTCGCGGAGTTCACGTTGTTGGAGCAGCGGGTGCATCTCGACCTGATTCGCAAAGATCGGCGCGTCGATGGCGTCGCGGGCAGCTTCGAGATGCTCCGGTTCGAAGTTCGAGACGCCGATCCGCTCGATGCGGCCGTCGGCTTGGAGTTGTTCGAACGCCGACAGCGTGCCCTCGGGATCGTACTCGCCGGAGGGCCAGTGGACGTATAGCAGGTCGAGGTAGTCGGTCCCGAGGCGTTCGAGGCTCTCTTCAGTCGACTCGATCACGTCGTCGTGTGCGAGCTTGTTGGTCCACACCTTCGTCGCCAAAAAGATCTCCTCGCGGTCGACGTCCGCCGCGGCGAGGCCGCGACCGACCGCGGCCTCGTTGCGGTAGATCTGGGCCGTATCAACGTGTCGGTACCCGATATCGAGCGCGGTTCGGACCGACTCGGCACAGGCGTCCGGGTCGTCGTTCTGCCACGTGCCGAGGCCGAATCCCGGCATGCCGTTCCGATCGGGTATCTCGCGGTGTTGATTTGCCATAGGGAAAGTGGGGCCGTCGGTCTGAAAACGATTGTGGATACGGGACGATCGGTTCGAACGGACCACTCAAACCGGCGAGATGACGAGAGGACCGAAAGGGTGTTTCTCGCGGGCGGGAAACGTGGGGTGTCGTGCAGTATCGATACGTCGCCTTGGCGCTGTGCACCCTCGCGTTCACCGCGACGATGGTCGCCCGCCTCGTCATCAGTCCGGTCGTCCCGCAGATCACGGCTGACTTCGCCGTCTCGAAGGGGGCCGTCGGCCTCGCGCTGTCGGGGATGTGGGCGGCGTATGCCGTCTCGCAGTTCCCGAGCGGCATCCTCTCCGATAGACTCGGCGAGCGTCGGGTCATCCTCGCCGCACTCGGGCTGACCGCCTCTACGAGCGTCCTGTTGGCTCTCGCGCCTTCGTATCCGGTGTTCGCGATCACGGCGGTGGTTCTCGGTGCCGGTGCCGGCCTGCACTACAGTGTGGCGACCTCGTTTTTCGCCCGACACTTCGATCAGGTGGGTCGGGCGATCGGAATCCACGTGACCGGGGCCCCAATCGCCGGACTTGTCGCGCCCGTCGCGGCGGCGGCGGTCGGCGTGCGCTACGGGTGGCGGCCGGCGCTACTGTTGGGCGCGGCGGTCGCGATCCCGATCTTCGCGCTGTTTTGGCTTCAAATCGACCGGACGCCGCCAGCACGACCCGACGTTCGAATGCGCTCGCAACTCGAGATCGGCCCGCTCCGCGAGCTACTCGGCCGACCGCAGATCAGATACACGATGCTCCTCTCGGTCGGTGGCGCGTTCTCCTGGCAGGCGACGGCGTCGTTCCTCCCCACCTTTCTCATCGAGCATCACGGATACTCGGCGGCGGGCGCGAGCCTCCTGTTTTCGGGGTATTTCGTCGTGCACGGGGCCACACAACCGCTCTTGGGAACGCTCTCGGATCGATTCGGCCGCGACGGGATCGCCGCGCTCGCGTTCGGAAGCGGCGTGGTCGGCTACGGATCGCTCGTGGCCGGCGCGGAAGCTGTCGTGCTTGCAGCTATCCCACTCGTGGGGATCGCGATGTCGTGGGGGGCGCCGGTCCAATCGCGATTCATCGACGTCCTCGGTGCCAGCGAACAGGCCACCGGGTTCGGACTCGTCCGAACGGGTTACATGATGGTTGGCGCGCTCGGAAGCGTCGTCGTCGGGACGCTCGCGGACGTGTTCGGGTGGCAAGCCGCGTTCGGTGCGGTCGTGGCCGTGTTGGTGTTCGAGTGTCTGCTCGCGGTGCTGTTGACACTCCGCGACCGACCGTGAGTCGACCCCACAATGAAACGTCGATAACGGATGGGTTATTTATGCCAGACCGTGTAATCCGACAATATGTCCCCCGAATCGTACGACATCGTCGTCGTCGGTGGCGGAACATCCGGGTGTTTCGCCGCGGCGACGGCGGCCCAGAAAGGCCTTGACGTGGCCGTCCTCGAGCGGAAGACAGCCGAAGAAGGTGGCCGAATCGCCTGTGGCGATGCGATCAAAGGAACCAGTACGTTCCCCGACGTGATCGATCTCGACTACCTCCGCGAGGAGTCGTTCACCAACGAGGGGATCACGCTCGCGCGCTTCGAGAACCCGAAGACGAACGAGAACCTCGATATCGGCTTCCGTGGCGGAAGCGGCGCGATCGTCGACAGAAAGCGATACGGCGAGGTGCTCTTGGAGGAGGCCGAACGCGCCGGCGCGGAGATCCACTACGAGACCGTCGTCCAGGACGTCGTCCAAAACGGCGCGGTTCGCGGCGTCACGGCGACGAAGCGCGGCTCGGTCGTCGAGTACGAAGCGGACGTGGTGATCGACGCCGCCGGATCCCTGTCGCTCCTGCAGGACAAGGCCGATTTCGACGGGACGACGTTCGACACGAACGTCAACTACCAGCAGTTCTGTTCGGCCTATCGCGAAGTGATCGAACTGGACGATCCCGTCGATTGGCACAACGCGATCGTGTTCAAACCGACCGCCGAGCTCGGCTATCTGTGGTACTTCCCGCGCACGCCGACTGAAATCAACGTCGGATTGGGCTTTCAGATGAACAAAGAGCCGATGGAGCTGGTCGAACACCTCAAACGCGATGTCCAAAGCCGCGAGGAGTTCGAGGGCGCGACGGTGAAGGACAAACTCGGGGCCGCCCTCCCGACCCGTCGCCCGCTCGATTCGGCGGTCGCACCGGGCTACATGGCGGTCGGCGACGCGGCCGCACACGTCAATCCCTGTACCGGTGGCGGAATCCCGGGCGCGGCGAAGGCCGGGACGTGGGCCGCGGAGGCGGCGATGGAGGCCATCGCCGACGGGACGACCGACGACGAGGACGCACTCTGGGAGTACAACCGTCGCGTCCAGACGGACTTCGGCAAGCGCTTCGCCGCGATGGATCTGTACAACATCTGGGGCGGCACCTACGACGTCGACGAACTCGTCGACATCGTGAGCGCGATGCCGGGCCAACAGCTCGCTGACGCGCTGGCGCTCGAAGGAACGGCCTCGATGAGTTGGCCGCTGAAGATCAAGACCGCGGTAAAGACGTTCGGCCACTGGGGAACGCTCTTCGAGCTGAAAAAGCTCAACGACCTCGCGACCGAACTCAAATCGGTGTACGACGACTATCCGACGACGAGCAACGGATTTGACAACTGGCAGTCTCGGCGGGATTCGCTCATGGACGATCTCTACGAGTTGACCGGCGCTGACCCGAAGTACTGACTGAGTTCATCGACCCGACGCTGGGGTGGGCGAATTCTCCGAAACCCACGCCGCGAGATCGTCGCCGCTGATGAATCCATCCGCGCGCCGAGCCGCCGGTGAACCGTCTACGAAGAGGACGAAAAGTGGGACGCTCCGGACGTCGAACCGTTCGACGAGGGGCGGATCATCTCGGGGGTTTATCAGGCCGACTGCGGCGTCGAGTTCGCGGGCGAGGTTACCGAGCACCGGCTCCATGCTCCGGCAGATGCCACATCCCTCCGTGTAGAACTCGACCAACGCGACGTCTGACCCCGAAATGAAGGCGTCGAGGTCGTCTTCGTCGGTGATCCTCGCCGGCCGATCCACCGACGACGGTCGCTTCGCGGACTCACTGTTGCCCATTGTGTACAATACTACGCGGCGAACGCATATAAATGCTCGTCGGAGGTTCGCGCGTCGAGTCGGCTGCGAACGCCGTCACGGGTAGACGCTCAACACGCCGTATCCGATCGCGAACGCGAGGAGGAACGAACCGATCCACGCGCCGACGGTGACGCCGATCTTTCGCTTGCCGATGACGTCGGAGCCGCCGACGGCGACGCCGGCACCGACGATCGCGCTCACGACGATCTGGTTGAACGAGACGGGGATCCCGTACAGGACGGCGACCTGAGCGATGGCGAACGAGGGAAACAGCGCCGCGATTGACCGACGCGGTCCGAGCGACGCGTAATCCTGTGCGACCGCCTTGATCATCCGCGGGGCGGCGGTCCACGAGCCGAGGAGCAACCCAACACCGCCGCCGGTCGCGAGCGCCGTCACCGTGATCATCGTCCCGTCGACCAACGGCACGAGCGGTCCGACGGCGAGTCCAACCTGGCTCGCGCCAGCCGAAAAGGCGACGAGACCGCCGAGGACGAGCAAAAACGACCGGAGTCCGTTGTCGATGGCGACGGCGATGCGCCAGTAAACGACCGCGAGCGCGACGCCCGCGGCCGCACTCGTAACCACGATCCAACCGATCCACGGCGTTGGAAACGCGGTCCCGACGGTGGCGGCCACCGACGCCATCTCCTCGCCGGACGCGAGCAGCGCGAACTCGACGTTGACGACAATCGCGCCGACGGCGGCCGCGAGTATCGGAACGCTGAACCGCTCTGGAACGTCGTCTCTCGGGAGAATACGTGCGATCCCGAACGCGAGTCCGCCGCCGACGATGGGAGCGAGCAGCCACATCGTCGCGATCTCGGCGTACTTCTCCCACGCTGGATCGCCGCCGAGCGCGAGCCCGGACCCGATGACGACCCCCGTGACGGTGAAGGCGGTCGCTATCGGGTAGCCGGTCACGATGCCGATGGCCATCAACCCGGCGGCGGTCACCAACACGACGATCACCGCGACGGTCGGGAGTGTCAGCCCGACGATCAACTCGCTGCCGACCGCTTCGGAGACGCTCGCCCCCTGTAGGCTCGCGCCGGCGAACCCGAGAAAGCCGACGAGAAACGCCGCGCGCATGATCGAGATCGCGTTCGCGCCGACGGCCGGAGCGAACGGCGTCGAACCGCTGGAACCGGCGCCGAGCGCCCACGCCATGAACGCGCTGGCGACGAGGGCGATTGCAAACGGGAGGATGAACCCCGTCATTCGGTACGGCCCCTCCCGCCACAGTATGAGCGGACGTGTTCGTCGGCGGGTCCCGTGTCCGTGACCTCACCGCCGCTATCGACCGGTGGCATAGACGCTCGTCTCTCGCTACTCATGTCGAAAATGAAGATGTTCGCTGTCAGTCGTCGCTTGGAACGGCGGCGTTCGTGGTCACGTTCCGGCTCCGCCAGACGCCCTGGGCGTACGCACCGAGGAACATCCCGCCGATCGCGTAGAGGATCACCCAGTTGCCGACGCCGAGGCTGGCGTAGGCCGCGCCGGGGCAGATTCCCGCCAGTCCCCAACCGACGCCGAAGACCGACCCGCCGATCAGGACGTTCCGGTCGAACGGCTTCAGCCGGCGTCCGTACGGTTTGCCGGTCAGCGGCGCACTGTCCCGAAGCCGCGGGAGGGTCCAGAAAGCGATTCCGGCGACGATCGAACCGCCGAACATCACGAACAGCAGGCCGAAGTCCTCGAACGTCAGGAAGTTGATGACGACCTCCGGACGCGCCATGTGGCTAAATCCGAGTCCGAACCCGAAGATCAGCCCGCCGACGAGGATCAACAGCATGAACAGCGGATTGCGATCGGATGTCATGGCGTCACCCCCGCGGCCGCGACGAGGTTCGCGGTGATAATCGCGACGATCAGGAAGGTCGCGACCCCGACTAGCGAGGTTCGAGAGACCGATCCGACGCCGCAGATCCCGTGACCGGACGTACACCCCTTCCCGATCCGGGTTCCGATGCCGACGAGGATCCCGCCGAAGAACAGCCGCCACGGCTGTATCTCGGTGACCCACGCGCTGCCCGTCAGCGACCACGGCTCACCCTGATAGATCAGGGCGTAGATCGCCGCGCCGCCAATGATACCGATCGTGAACACGACCCGCCAATCGCGGGACGGTCGATACTGCTGGAACCGCTCTTGATCCGAAACGTACGACAGCGTCGATTCGAGAAACGTGCTCGCCCCGGCAGCGATCCCGGTGCCGAAGTAGATCAACGCGGTCGCTGCACCGACGAGGATCCCGCCGACAGCGTAGCGGTAGATCCCGTTCGGAAACAGCGTCTCGACCGCCCCGGATCCGAGGAGTTGCGTGATCATCGATGTGCACCCATCTTAGCCGTCATCGGTATCGCGCCCTCAGTCACTCGTGAGCGCATCCTGGCTTGCGGCGCAGTTGTTCGGCCCCAACTCGAGCGTGAACGCTTCCTCGTCGTCGATCTCCTCTTGGCCGAGGTTGGTCGCGATGATGTTCACGTAGTTGGCCGGGCGGGGCGGCATATCCGAGAGTACCAGTTCGACGAAGTCCGCTTCGTCCATCGAGAGCGCATCCATCCGTGACTTCAGCTCGCCAATCGGTGCCGTGTAGGTACCGTCTTCGGCCGCTTTTGCGGCGTCGCTGAAGTGGGCACCGCCGACGAGCACGTCGTCGTCGAGAGTGAGGACGCGATTCTGCAGGGAGTCGTACAGCATGCGCGCCGCGTCGGGTGCGCCCTCGTCGCCGTCTTCAAGGTCAGGACGAGCGACGCTCTCGATGAAGAGGCCGTCGCCGGTCGCGAGTAACGATCCGTCGACGAGGTAGGAGGTCATCCCGGTCGTGTGTCCGGGGGTGAACACCGTCTCGATGGTCGCGTCGCCGACTTCGAAGGTGTCGCCGTCGGTCGTCAGCGTGACATCGTCCGCGTAGGTGACGCCTCGATCGGCGGCGGCTTCGGGGAGGACCGCTTCGACGCCCGCTGCACCGAGATTGCGAAGTCCGGAGATGTGGTCGGCGTGAATGTGGGTGTCGAAGGCGTATTTGAGCTCGACGCCGAGTTCCTCGGCGTCCGCGAGATAGCGGTCGGTGAACGCTCGAAGCGGATCGATCACAGCGGCCTCGTCATCGTCGTAGACGAGGTAGCCGAGACAGCCGCTCGAGGGGCGTTGGTACTGCAGGAGCGTCCCACTACCGTCGTACTCGGAGACCTCGTGGGCCTCGTAGATCGACGCCCAGCCGTTCATGCCTTCCTCGAGGTGATCGACGTCGTATCCTCGGTCCGCAAGCGCACCCGCGACGTATTCGCTCGCGCCGCCTTTCGCACAAAGAACGGTCACGTGCTCGTCGTCGGGTATCGATGCGAGCACGTCATCATCGATCTCCTCGTCGAGGAATTCGAAGTACGGAACGTTGATAGACTCGACGGTCTCGCCGTCGATTCGCCACTCCTCGTAGTCGCCCGCCATGCGCGCATCGAGGACCGTCACGTCCTCGCCGCGATCGATGCGTGCCTTGAGTGATTCCGGCGTGATCGATTCGACGTTCGATTCGGGGGTCGGGAAGTCCATCGCTTCTATGTCCATCTGTACTACCCAGTATTCACCAGACCAACTTAAGAGTTTGCATAGTTATTCAACTACTCCACAATACAACATCCCATTACTGTCGCGTTGAGCCACTCTTAGAGCGCTCGTGCGTGAGTATACTACCGGACAGCTGGTAGCAGTATATTTTGGTTGTTCAAATACTCTGCAAACATCGACACACTTATGACGGCCGAGCCGATATTGTGCAATAACCCCAATACAGGGGAATCAGAACAATGAGTACGGAAACCACATCCGAGACGCTCGACGTGAAAGGACAGAACTGCCCGATGCCGGTCATCAAGACGAAAGGCGCCTTCGAGGAGCTCGCTGCGGGCGAGTCCCTCGAAGTCGTTTCAACGGACTCCGGAAGCATGAGCGACATCGCCGGATGGGCGAACTCGACCGACGACGCCGAGTTGCTCGATCAAGTCGAAGCGACCGAGGGCGGCGAATCGGTGTACAAACACTACATCCAGAAGGCGGAGTGAGCATGAGTACGGACACACAACCGGGATCGGACGCGACGCTTTCGGCCGAGGAGGTCGCCGAACTACAGGCCCGCGTCGACGATCTCGAATCCGAGCTGTCGGACGTTCGAACGGCGGTCGACGACGACACGAAGAAGATGGTCATCATCGCGACGAAGGGAACGCTCGACATGGCGTACCCGCCGCTCATCCTCGCGAGCACAGCCGCCGCGTTCGGCTACGATGTGACCGTCTTCCACACGTTCTGGGGGCTCGAGATCCTTCACGAGGAGAACTCGAAGGACCTCCAGTTGAGCTCGGTTGGGAACCCGAACATGCCCGTCCCGAACGCGATCGCCGCCCTTCCGGGGATGGACCGGATGACTACCCGGATGATGCGGAATAAGATCTCCGACAACGAAGTCGCGAGCGTCGAGGAGCTGATCGATATCTCCCTCGACAGCGGCGTCGATCTGCAGGCCTGCCAGATGACGATCGATCTGCTTGGCTACGACGAGAACGACTTCTACGACGGCGTCACGACCGGCGTCGGCGCCGCCTCGGCGTTCCAAGAGATGGTCGACGCCGACATTCAACTGCTGGTCTGAGCGGACTTTTCGAACCGTTTGTTTTCCACCGCCGAGAGCGCCGCTTCGAAGTGAGCCGACCCGATCTCGATCTCGGTGGCCCGCTCCGTAGCCGCCTCCGGGCCGACTTCGTCAGCCAGTTCGCGGATCGCTCGCATGGATGCATCGCGGACGAGCGATTCGAGCTCCGCCCCCGAAAAGCCGTCCGTTCGATCGGCCAGATCGTCGAACGACACGTCCTCACCGATCGGTTTTCCGGCGGTGTGAACCGCCAGTATCTCGCGTCTGGCATCGACGTCGGGGGTCGGAACCTCGACGTGTGATTCGAGTCGACCGGGACGCAACAGCGCGTGATCGAGCGCGTCGCGACGGTTCGTCGCCGCGATGACGACGACGTTCGGGTTCTCGGAGAGCCCGTCGAGCTCCGCGAGCAGCTGCGAGACGACGCGTTCAGTGGCTTCGCTCGCGTTGCCTCGAACCCCGGCCAGCGCGTCGATCTCGTCGAAGAAGACGATCGCCGGGGCCGCCTGGCGCGCGCGGTCGAACACCTCGCGGACGGCCTTTTCGGACTCGCCGACGTACTTATCGAGCAGTTCCGGCCCCGCGACGGAGACGAAGTTGACGTCGCTCTCGCCCGCGAGCGCTCGGGCCAACAGCGTCTTACCGGTCCCGGGCGGCCCGTACAGCAGGATCCCGGAGGGTGGATCGGTGTTCGTCGCCTCGAAGAGCGCCGCGTACGAGAGCGGCCACTCGACCGCCTCGGTGAGGACCCGCTTGGCTTCCTCGAGCCCCCCGACGTCCTCGAACGTCGCGTGCGGCGTCTCCGCAACGTACTCCCGCATCGTCGACGGATCGACGGCCGTCAGCGCGGCCTCAAAATCGGCCCTCGTGATCGACAGTTCCTCGCGAGCGTCCCGATCGCGGAGCGCGCGCATCGCCGCCTCGGTGGCGAGCGAGTGGATGTCCGCACCGACGAACCCGTGCGTTCTAGTGGCTAGATATTCGAGGTCGACGTCGTCGGCCAGCGGCATCGTGCGGGTGTGCACGTCGAGGATCTCACGTCGCCCCCGCTCGTCGGGCGCGCCAATCTCGATCTCCCGATCGAATCGACCGCCGCGCCGCAACGCGGGATCGATCGCGTCCACCCGATTCGTCGCGCCGACGACGATGACTTGGCCCCGATCATCGAGCCCGTCCATGAGCGTCAACAGCTGGGCGACGACCCGATTCTCCATGTCGGCGTCCTCGTCGCGGGTGCCGGCAATCGAGTCGATCTCGTCGATGAAGACGACCGCGGGCTGGTTCTCGACCGCGCGCTCGAACACCTCTCTGAGTCGCTCTTCGCTCTCGCCTTTGTACTTCGAAACGATCTCCGGGCCGTCGATAACCTCGAAGTGCGCGTCGACCTCGTTGGCGACGGCCTTCGCGATGAGTGTCTTGCCGGTCCCGGGCGGCCCGTACAGAAGCACGCCGGACGGCGGCTCGACGCCCAGTTTCCGGAACAGCTCGGGTTCGGACAGCGGGAGTTCGATCATCTCGCGGACCTGTTCGAGTTCGTCGTCCAGACCGCCGATGTCCTCGTACGTGACGTCCGAGGTTGGCTCGGGGGCGGCACGCTCCGCCGCGTCCGTCTGCACGCGATCCGTTTTGGCGTCGTGTGGGGGTCGTTCTCGTACTCGTACGGAGGTTTTTCCTGTGACGCGGACGGTTCCGTCCGGTGCCGCCTCGACGACTGTCGCCCGAACGCCGGGGCGTTCGAGGCGGATCGTTTCCCCCGTCCGAAGCGGTCGATCACGAAGATCGCTCGCGATCGCATCGAGCAACTCGTCGTCGGCGCTCACGGGGATCTCGACGACGACCCGGTCAGCCTCGGCGATCGAGACGGGGGCGACGGTCACCGTCTCGCCGATTGTGGCGTCGGCGTTGGCGCGCGTTTCGGCGTCGATCCGTACGATCCCGTCTGTCCCGCCCGCGGGCCACACCTTCGCAACGGTCGGTCGACCCCCCTCGATGACGACCGTGTCACCACTCAAGACGCCGAGCGAGCGCCGCGCGGATTCCGGCAGGCGGGCGACGCCGCGCCCCGCATCCCGTTTTTCCGCACCCTTCACCGTCAGCGTGACCTGCCGGGCCATGCAAGTCACTCCGTTCGCCGGACGCTTTACCGTTCCGCCGCGCTGCAGCCCACTACCGCTCGGTCAGACCGGGCGTCGTCGTCGCGCCGTCTCGGGGCAACGGTTATACGGGATCATATCGCACCATTAGATATGGTCGCGACCACAGAGCGGGACGGTTCGACGTGGTACGAGTGCGAAAAGTGCGGACTACTCTTCGACGACCGGACGGACGCAGCACAACACGAGGAGAACTGCGACGCCGAGGGGCCGAGCTACATTCAGTGACTCACCGAGAGGCCAATCGATCGCGGTGTTCGTCAGCTAGGCGCTCTGCTTCCGCGCGGTTCTGTGTCGTTTGCCACCGAACCCGTCGTCCGTCCCCGTAGGCGAGCGCCTCCTTCAACTCGTCGCGCAACGGGCCGTGTTCGACGGCGATGACGACGCCGTCGTCATCCCCGAGTTCATAGACACCGTACCGGTCGGGAACTCCGGCGACCGTCGATCGTTCGAGCGGCTCCCAGGCCTTTTTCAGCGGCATTACGCTTCCCCCGTCGTCTCGATCGTGTCGTTGGAGTCGGACGCTTCAGCCCCGTCGTCCGATGCGACGAGTTCGTAGGACGCCTCCCCGGTCTGATCCTCCGCGAAGACGAACACGCGACCGCGGGCAACCGTCGGGTCGGCAGTGACCTCGATCCGGTATCCGTGATTCGCCGCCTCGACGCCCGGAAAGAGCGAGGTCTCCTCACCGCGTTCCAGGATGACTCGCCCGACGCCGGTCGATTCGAGGATCTCGTCGTGGGTGCTTCGATCGTTGACGTACACCATGACACCCTCCGTCTCCGCGGGGGACGTGACGAGCACGTGCACGTCACGACCGGGTGGGCAGACGACGCTTTCGTCGCGTTTCTGTGGGACGCCGTGGTAGAACACCGATCGGCCGTCGAGATACTCCACTTCGACGCCTTCGGGTTCGAGGGAAACGTGAAGCGTCTGCGGTGCGATGTCGCTTCGCTCGGTCATTGCGTCAGGGTTCGCCTCGCCCGGACAAAAGGGAGGCGATACGACTCAGTTTCGAAAGCCCAGCAGTCGGAGGCCGTTCAGGGAGGCGAGAGCGGTCGATCCCTCGTGCCCGACGACGGCCAGCGGGAGCTGGATGCCCCGGGTGAGTATCGCGACCACCATGATCGCGCCGGAGGTGATGGCGAGAGTGGTCACGAGCCGCCGTCGGGTTGCGCGACGCAACCCGAACGCCGACGGGATCCCGTCCAGCTCGTCGGACATCAACACGACGTCGGCGGTTTCGAGCGCGACGTCCGTGCCAGCACCGCCCATCCCGATGCCGAGCGTGGCGGTCGCCAGCGCCAGCGCGTCGTTGACGACGCCGCCGACCATTGCGACCGCGCCGTAGCGGGCGATCAACTCCTCGATGCTCGTGACCTTCTGCTCGACGAGCAGTTCCGCACAGACCTCGTCGACACCGACTTACTCACCGACCCGTCTGGCGACCCGCTCGCTATCGCCGAAGCCGATCGTCAGACTCCACGGCGACCAACACGCTCGCCTTCCCCTCCGCTCGAGCGCGATGGCGCACGATTCACAGCTTCGACTGCCCATCCCATCGACGTGCATCGTGCAGTGGGCGTCTCGATCAGTCGCGACCGTCGCCATTCGCCGAGCGAACTGTTCGACATCCCCGCTCGTCAGGTGTGTGGAGTCGTACGCGACGGAGATTCGACCACGCTCCGTGTCCACTTCGACCGACCCGATTCCGGGAGGCATCGAGCCGTCGCCGCAACCGGCGGCCGTTCCCGACGAGGCGTCGTCGGGAGCGGAACCGGACGGCTGACGCATGAATGGCGGTCAGTTGTCAGGAGTTCCGCTTGAACGCCTCGGTGGGGTGTACGAGGAGGGAACGAAACGGGAAGGCGTTCACCCCGGTGCGACCGGGGGCGTTCGATTCGAGTTAAATTCGGTCTGAAACGTCTCGTCAGTAGTTTATATAACCGAACAACAAAAGTGGGTCGGACCGGAGTTGAACCGGTGACCTCCGCCGTGTGAAGGCGGCGTCGTAACCGGGCTAGACCACCGACCCAGCGGTCGAGAGTATCGCCGCCCCAGACTTAACCCTTTTCAAGCGAGGATCGGGCGTCCGATCAGGCGTCGCTTCGGTCGCCGCGGTAGCTGTCGATCCGCTGGCGAGCGTCGGCGATGGCTTCGCGGGTCTCGCCCTCCGCTTTGGCCTGTAGCTCCTTGAGATCCTGTCGGACCTCGTCGAAGCGCCCCGGTTCCGGCTCCTCTTCCTCGCGGTCGACGAGTTCGTCGACCCGTTCGCGGATCGGTTCCAGTTCCTCTGAGACGCCCGCTTTGGCGGTCTCACCGGCCCGTTTCAGGTAGTATTTGGCGTCCTGGAAATGTTTATTCATAATACGTGCAGAAATACGACGAGAACGAATAAAACGGTTGTGGCGGCGTTGACGTATCGTATCGATCGAACGTTCGGCACTCTCGCGTCGGTGGGCGTTAGTGTTATTGACCTCGCCACTATACAGTGGGATATGAGCCAAAGCGTCCAGCCGGACGACCCCGTATCCGTGACCGAGGCGGCGGCCGATCAAGCAATCTCTCTCATCGAAAACGAGGGGTACGACACCGACGAGGCCGGGCTCCGCTTGTTCGTCCAGCAAGGCGGCTGTGCCGGACTCTCCTACGGACTTCGCTTCGACGTAGAACCGGAGGAAGACGATGCCATCACTCGCCACCACGGGCTCAGAGTGTTCGTCGATCCGGCGAGCCAAAAGTACATCGACGGTTCGGTCCTTGACTTCGAGGGCGGTCTCCAGGGCAAGGGGTTCAGCGTCGAGAACCCGAACGTCGAAAGCGAGTGTGGGTGCGGCGAATCGTTCCGGACCTGAACAGTCGTCACGTCTCGTCGACCGGATCGACTTTTTTCCCGGTCTCCTTCGGAACGACCCGATGGGTCGCGTTCTCCCACTCGCGCGCTAACTCCTGGCCTTCGAAGAGCCGATCGAGAAAGACCGCCAGCCCCGCCACCTCCGAGTGCGGTTGGTTGGTTACGCTGACGTTGTACTCCGCTCGTTCGTAGACGTCGAAGGGAACTTTCTCGGCACCGACGACGATCAAAAGCGGCCCGTCTGTGAGGTCGCGCCGAACGTCGTCCTCGATGTCCTGTATCGGCAGTCCGTACATCGTCAGATGAACCGTCGTCCCGCCCCACTCGCGGATCACTGCCCGTGGACTGTCGGTCAGTTCGACGTCGAAGGGGCCGCCGAACCGATCCGTGATGTCCTCGATCGTCTCTTTGGACCCTGACGCCGATCCGGCGATGACGACCCGGTCCGCGCCGAGCGCCCGAGCGGTCAGACCCACGTGGGTCGTCATCCGGTTGTCCCGCCCCGGACGATGCCCCAAACGAAGGACGACGACCTCGTGTTCGGCTTGCATGGGCTCCCTTTCGCCGGAACGCGTTAGGGGGTTTCGGTCGGCGGGCACACACACCGTCGCCGAAACCGACTTACCAGCGCCAAGGGAACTCACGCCAATGGAGAAAACCGGGTCGAGCGTTTGCATCACGGGCGGCGGCGGATTCGTCGGATCGCATCTGGCAGATAGACTCGCCGCGGACGAGGAGGTCCTGGTCGCTGATCACTTCGAAAACGGCCGGCGCGAGTGGGTTCCCGACGGCGTAGCGGTCGTCGATGGCGATCTCGCGGAGTCGGCCGTTCTGGACGCGGCGATCACGGAGCAGACGGACACCGTCTTTCACTTCGCCGCCGACAAGGCCGTCGACAGCGACGATCCGAACGCGCAGTTCCGCGAGAACACGTCGATGACCGCGTCGGTCCTCGAACGCATGCGCGAGGTCGGCTGCGATCGGATCGTGTTCACGTCGTCGTCGACGGTGTACGGCGAGGCCCCGCGCCCGACGCCGGAGGACTACGCCCCGCTGGAGCCGATCAGTATGTACGGGGCCGCAAAGCTCGCCGAGGAGTCGCTGCTGTCGGTGTACGCCCACAGCTACGGGTTCGAGGTCTGGAACTTCCGCTTCGCGAACATCGTCGGGCCGAGACTGCAACTCGGCGCGGTCATCCCGGACTTCATCCACAAACTCCGCGAGGATCCGACCGAACTCGAGATATTGGGCGACGGCCGCCAGGAGAAGTCCTACATGCACATCGAGGAGTGTCTCGATGCGATCGAACACGTCGTCGAACACGCGGACGCCCCGATGAACACGTACAACCTCGGCACGCGAACCACGACTTCGGTCCGCCGAATCGCCGACATCGTCGCCGACGAGATGGGCGTCGAGCCGACGTATCAGTTCACCGGCGGCGAGCGCGGCTGGGTCGGCGACGTGCCGAGAATGCGGCTCTCGATCGAGAAGCTCGCGGCGACCGGCTGGACCCCGGACCTGTCGTCTGACGACGCCGTTCGACGGGCGGTTCGCGAACTGCTCTGATGGGGTTCACACTGAAAAGGGCGTTCGAGCGGACACCGCTCGCTCGCGGACTCGCAGCGTCGCCTCAGCGGTGTAATCGCCCGGCGTTGGGTCGGGCCACACCTCCTCGAAGGCCGCCGTCTCGCCGGGCTGTAGCTCCGCGTCGGTGAGCGTCTGGGCGAACGCGCGTCCGTCGCTGTATCGCCAGACTTCGACGCCGTCGGCGAACACCGCGAAGTCGGCCCTGCACGCATCGGCGAAGGTGAGTTCGATGGGCGTATCACCGGCGTTGACGATGGAGAAGCGAAAACTGACGCCATCGCCGACGGTCACCTCCAGCGCCGTCTCGAGCATAACGCCCATTCGAGCCGTCGAGCAAAAGGATTGCCCCGATTCGGGAACGGTCGGCAGCAACCGATAAACCGTTCGGTCGACTAGGGAGATCACGTGCAGATCGTCGGCTACGAGACGGGCGCTGGAACTGACCGGGAGCCGTCGCTCGTCGTCTCGAACGGCGGCGATATCGAACACGAGTCGCTCGCAGTCGGTCACGAACTCGCCTACACGCTCGGCGATCGCCACTGCGCCGGAGCAGTGGACGGAACCGGACACGTTTCGTGTGACGACCCGGCGGCACCGTACTGCGAGTCTCACGACTCGACGTGGATCTGTGCGCGCTGCACCGGGACGTGTCTCAAGGCGGAGATGGACTGCTATCGCGAGCACGCGATATACATCGCGGCGTTCGCCCCCGCAACGTTCAAAGTCGGCGTGACCGGGCGCTCCGATCCGACCGTTCGACTTCGCGAGCAGGGCGCGGATCGAGGCGCGATACTCCAGTACGTCGAGGACGGTCGGATCGCGAGAGAGATCGAAGCCCGGATCGCCGCGGAGACCCCGCTTCCGGACGCCGTCCGCGTATCGAGGAAGATCGACGGGATGAGTCGCTCGATCGACGAGGACGCGTGGCGGCGTCTTCTCGACCGGTTCGACGTCGAGGCGATCCACGACTTCCAGTACGGCTTCGATCTCGACGCCGCGCCCATCGCCGAAACGCTCGCGTCGGGGACGGTCCTCGGAACGAAGGGGCGTCTCCTCGTGCTCGAACGATCCCGCGCGCGGTTCGCCGTCGACATGCGGTCGTTGGTCGGCCACGACGTGGAGCCCGGAGCGACGCCGCGAGCGCTGCAATCCGACCTCGGATCATTCGGTACGTAGCCTGCCGGTTCCATAACCTGTGGACTTTTTTATCGTGAGCCGAAAGGGAGGGCTATGACGGACGAGGAAAAATCAGAGACCGACAGCGAAGGCGAGGAGAAATCGTTCCGCGAGCGCGTCGAGGAGATCCGACAACAGCGAGCCGAGGAGGGCGAAGGCGAGGACGGCGAGGAGCTGAGCCGTGAGGAGAAGATGCAGGAAATGATGGGCGGTGGCGGCCCCGGCGGCATGGGCGGCGGCATGGGCGGAAGCCCCTTCGCACAGATGATGGGCGGTATGATGGGTGGTGGCGGCCCCGGCGGCATGGGTGGCGGCCCAGGTGCCCCCGGCGGTCGTCCCGGCGCAGCCGAAGAGGAAGGCGGCAACGAGGAGGTCGTTCGGGAGGTCCGGAAAGTTCGAGACGAGCTCCACGACATCCGGCGAGAGATCCAGCGGATCGCCGACGCCCTCGAGGAGTAGTTGTTAAACCCGTCGAGAGACTCAACAAGGTGTTTTTTGTTCTCCGCTAGCACAGTAGTAAATAGCCGGAAGTGAGGTATCTATGTCAAAGGGGAAGCTGGGGATGTCGGGGATCGAAGCGCTCCAAGCCACGCCTGATCTGGCGTGTATCGTCGATCGTAGCGGACGGTTGCTGTGGTGGAACGGCCGTTTTGAGACGGTGACTGGCTACGAGGCGGACACGCTAGCCGACGGCGACGTCTTCGATCTCGTCACACCGGATGACGAAACGGTCGTCCGCACCGCCATCGACCGGATCGACGAGGAATCGCCGGGTCGAACGGTCGCGATCGACGTTCTCACGAAGGACGGCGACCGACGACCGTACGAGTTCAGCGGACGACCCATCGAGACCGCTCGCGGCTCGGGAATCATCTGCATCGGTCGTGAACTCACCGGCCGAGACAAGCGCGAAATCGAGATACGTCGACAAAGGGACGAACTCGAGACGCTGAACCGGATCAGCGAAACCGTGTACGAGGTAATACACGCGGTGATCGAGGCTGCGGACCGTGACGAACTCGAGGCGGCCGTCTGTGAGGGCCTCGTCTCGTCGGATCTATACCAGTCCGTTTGGATCGGTCGAAACGAACCCAATTCGGAGATCGAACCCACCACGGGCGTGGGTCCGTCGGACGATTTTCTCTCCCGAGTGGAATCGATCAACGAACTCGACTGGGAACGTCCAGCACAGAGGGCACTCCGGACGGGGATGACCCAGACCGTGCGGGAGATCCCGGATAGTGAGCTGCCGGAGGAAATAAAGGATATCACGGACGACTTCGAGATCAGGTCGGCGATCTGCGTTCCGGTCAGGTACAATGAGACGCCCCTCGGCGTGCTCGTTGTCTACTCGACCCGGTCGCGTGCGTTCAACGAGCGCGAACGGGCCGCGTTCGAACGGCTCGGAGAGATCATCGGCTTCGGCATTCACGTCATTCGGACACAACGGGTGGTGCTCGCCGAGACGGCGACGGAGCTGACGCTTCGGACCGAAAAGCTGGAGACGCTTCTCGGGGAACTGTCGTTGGAGGCGACGGGCGAGTGTACGTACGAGTGGTCGCAGTCGACGGGCGTCGGCACGTATCGACATCTGATTACCGTACGTGGACTGGAACCTGACAGAGTCCTCGAAATCGCCAGAAGCCGGCCGGATGTCGAGGAGATCTCCCACGTCTCGGGGGACGGCGAGGAAGGGATCTACGAGTTCGTTCTGACGAACCCGCTCATCGAGCAGTTCTTCGATGCCGGCGCGGTGCTGGCTTCCATCACCGCACAGGACGGTGTGGCGACGTTCGTCGTCGAATCTCCCGGCGACGCGGACACTCGAACGTTCGTCGAGATGGCGCAGTCCCGCTACGATGCGACCCTCGTTTCGAAACACGACCTCGATCGGCCCGTGCGCACGGCTGGAGAGTTCTGGAAGACTGTCTCGGATCGGCTCACCGAGCGGCAACGAACCGCACTCCGGCACGCGCATCTTCGCGGATATTTCTCGTGGCCGCGCGATGCGACCGCTGAGGAGATCGCCAGTTCGATGGGCATCAGTTCGCCCACGTTTCACTACCACATCCGGAACGCACAGCGGGCGCTCGTCGAGGCGTACTTCGATAATCTAGAAGACTAGAGCGACGGTTGATACACGTCCGAGACGCATCGATACGTGGGAGGGCGTGAGCCTGACGCCCGTCGGGACGCATCGTCATCGATCCGCCTGACGCGGCGAAGACTTCCGCCGACGGTCCAGTGAGGGCCGGGGATGCACCACCCGCGGCATCGATCGAGTGGCCATTCGGCGTCGGACCGGCCGGTCGATCGGCGGCGCTGCGGATCGTTCTTTACAGGTATCCGGCGTCGGCGAGTCGCTCGACGCCCTCGCGAAGCCGTTCCTCGCTGGCGGCGTAGGAGAGTCGCGCGTAGCCCGGCGTCCCGAACGCGCTGCCGGGGACCGTCGCGACGTGCGCCTCCTCGATCGCGCCCTCACACCACGCCTGATCGTCGTCGCCGACGGGGAGCATCATGTAGAACGCGCCGTCCGGAACGGGAACGTCTATTCCGTGTTCGGCGAACAGATCGACGAGCATGTCGCGACGGCCGTTGAACGCATCGCGCATCTCCGCGACCGTCTCCTCGGTGTTTCGCAGCGCCTCGATACCGGCGTGTTGAACAAAATTGACCGCACAAGAGACCGAATGCGAGTGGAGCTTGCCGGCCTGCTCGATCAGCGGTTTCGGCGCGGCGAGATAGCCGAGCCGCCAGCCGGTCATCGAGTACGCCTTCGAGAACCCGTTGATCGTGACCGTGCGATCGCCCATCCCGTCGAGGGAGCCGAGCGAGGTCTGCGCCGTGTCGTACGTGATCGCGTCGTATATTTCGTCGGAGATGACCGTGATATCGTGGTCGACGGCGAGGTCTCGTACGCCCTCGAGCGCCGCGTCGGTGAAGACGGCCCCCGACGGGTTCGACGGCGAATTGATCACGAGCAGTTCGGTGTCATCCGAGACGGTCTCCGCAAGCTCGTCGAGTGCGGGTTCGAGTTGGAAGTCGGTTTCCGAGAGGTCGACACGGGAGAGGCTGCCGCCGGCGAGTTTGGCCATCGCCTCGTAGCTGACCCACGCGGGATCGAGCAAGACGACCTCGTCGCCGTCGTCGATGAGCGTCTGGAACGTCTCGTAGAGCGCCTGCTTTGCGCCGGGCGTGACGATGAGTTCGTCGGTGCCGTAGTCGAGCCCGTCGGCGTCGAGTTTCTCGACGATCGCTTCTTTCAGTTCGGGGATGCCGTTCGACGGCGTGTAGCCGGTGTGACCCGCGTCGAGGGCGTCTTTGGCGGCTTCGACGACGTTTTCGGGGGTCGGGAAGTCCGGTTCGCCGACCGAGAGATCGACGACGTCGACGCCGTCGGCTTCCAGTTCCGATGCGAGGTTGCTGATCGCGAGCGTCGCGCTGGGTTCGACCCGGCCGACGCGCTCCGTGAATTCCATTGTCATTGTGTATCGAGTTCCTCCGCAAGTGAAATAGCGCTTCGGACGGCGCTCGCGCCGTGGTCGACCCGCTCTTCGGCCTCGGCCTGACTCATGCCGGGGCCGATGATCCCGAGCGTGACGGGCGTATCGCGGTTCAGCGACACGTCCGTGAGTCCGGCGGCGGCCGCGTCGGCGATCACCTGATCGTGGTCGGTGTCACCCGTGATTATCGCGCCGAGAACTGCGACGGCGTCGATATCGTCACGACGCGCGAGCCGATCCGCCGCCAGCGGCGTGTCGTAGGAGCCGGGGACCTCGATCGTCTCGACGATCTTCGCATCGGCCTCGGCCGCCGCGTCGCGGGCGCGAGACGCCATTTCGCGGGTCACCGGCCGTTCTTTGTTGAACTGCGCAACGACCAGTCCGAGCGCTACCATACCGGACGGTCGGTTTTGCCACGTAAAAGAAGTGCCGAAACGCGCCCCGCCGAGACCACCTGTTCGACGTGATCCGGGGGAGGGGCCACAAAAACGCCCGTTCCGTTCGCTTTTTACGCCGTTTGTCTCGGCTACGCTTCAGGCTCTGCCTCAGCGAAGTCACAAAAACACTCGCTTCGCTCGTGTTTTAAGCCGTTTGACTCGCTCAGGCTGCCGCCTTCGCTCCGTCAAACGTATCGTCGAAGTCGCCGCGCTCGAGCCGCTCGTTGAACGTTCGGGCATCCTCGCCCTCGACCGTGACGCCGAGAGAGGCACAGGTACCAGCGACTTCCTTCGCCGCGTTCCGCGCGTCGTACGCCAGTAGGTCGGGGAGCTTCTGCTCTGCGACCTTCTTCAGTTGTTCGGCCGTGATGTCGGCGACGAAGTCCTCGTTCGGTACGCCGGAGCCGGTCTCGAAGCCGACTTCGTCCTTGATGAGCGCGGCCGTCGGCGGGACGCCGACCTCGATCTCGAAGGAGCCGTCGTCATCGTACGTGACGGTCACGGGGACCTCGGTGCCGTCGAACGCCGCAGTCTGTTCGTTGATCTCGTTGACGACCGCCTGCACGTCAACCGGTGTCGGACCAAGCTCGGGGCCGAGCGGCGGCCCAGGGTTGGCCTGCCCGCCGGGGACGAGCACTTCGATAGTTCCAGCCATACACCGACCGAGTGTCGCGGCGAGTTTAAGCGTTACCGATTCGCCTCGGCGTGGTAGCCACTCCCCCGCGACGCACAATCGAACGCCTTTTTCGGTATCGGCGACACGTCACACCTAATGGGGCTCAAAGAGGAGATCGAGGCGATCGAAGAGGAGATCGCCAACACCCCGTACAACAAATCGACCGAACAGCACGTCGGTCGGCTGAAGGCCAAGCTCTCGGAAAAAAAGGAGACACTCGAACGTCAACAGTCCTCCGGGAGCGGCGGCGGCGGGTACGCGGTCGAGAAACACGGCGACGCGACGGTCGCGCTCGTCGGCTTTCCGTCCGTCGGAAAGTCGACGCTCCTCAACGCCCTCACGAACGCCGAGAGCGAAACCGGCTCCTACGAGTTCACCACGCTCGACGTCAATCCCGGGATGCTCGACTACCGTGGGGCGAACATCCAACTGCTCGACGTGCCGGGGCTCATCGAGGGGGCGGCAGACAACCGCGGCGGCGGCCAGGCCGTTCTCTCCGTCGTTCGAACCGCTGACCTCGTGCTCTTCGTCCTCTCGGCGTTCGAGATCGACCAGTACGAGCGGCTCCGCACGGAGCTGTACAACAACAAGGTCAGACTCGACACCGAACCGGTTCAAGTTACGGTCAGAAAGACCCACAAGGGCGGGATCAATCTCACCACCTCCGACCGGGTGACGCTCGACGACGAGACGATCATGGCGGTGCTCAGACAGTACGATTACATCAACGCCGACGTGACGATCCGCGACGACCTCACGATCGACCAGCTCGTCGATTCGCTTCAGGACAACCGCGAGTACCTCCCCTCCGCTGTCGCGGTCAACAAGGTCGATCTCATCGATCCGAGCTACGTCGACACCGTCAAAGAGAACCTCCGCGCTCACGACATCGACCCCGAAAAGGCCGTCTTCATCAGCGCCGAGGACGGGCGGGGCCTCGATTCACTCAAGCAGACGATCTGGAACAGACTCGGACTGATCCGGATCTACATGGACAAACCGGGCCGCGGCGTCGACTACGACGAACCCCTCATCCTGACCGAAACCGAGAACACTGTCGACGACGCGCTGCGGAAACTCGGCGGCAGCTTCGACGACCGGTTCCGATTCGCCCGCGTCAGCGGACCCTCCGCGAAGCACGACGAACAGCAGGTCGGGCGCGGCCACGAACTGCGAGACGAGGACGTGTTGCGAATCGTCGCCACGAAGTAGGCGTCAATCGTCCGATCCGGACCGGGCGATCGTGCGGACACACCGCCACCGACAATAAAGCATATACGGATCGTTGCGCATCTTTTCGGTAATGGCGTTCCCGCTGCAGTCGCTCACCGAGTTTTCGGTGCTGCCCTACACCGACGTGCTCGCGTGGATCATAATGGCCGTCTTCGTCGGCGGCGTCATCGCTGACCGGCGCGGACGACGGGACCTCGCACTCCGCGTGACGACCGCCGCCTGGGGGCTGTTCGCGATCTTTTGGTTCCTCTTGATTCATCACTTCGCGTTCATTCATCGAAGCGCGATCCAGACCGTCCTCATCGTCATCGCCGTCCCGGCGTGTCTCTACGTCGGCTGGCGCGTCTACAACGGCCGCGACTCGCTTTTGACCCTCTCTCGGGCGATCGCGTTCATGACGATCATCTACCTTCCCTTCGAGACGTCCGCGTTCGCCCGGACGATGTTGATCGAGACCGTCGCCGTCCAGACGTCCGTCGTGATCGATCTGCTCGGGATCGGCGATGGGATTCAATTTATCCAGGACCCTGCCCCGGGTTCGACAGTGATGAACACCTTCTGGGTCCCCGAGACCGGCCAGGCGTCGCGGATCGTCTTCGCGTGTACGGGTATCGAAGCGATGGCGATCTTCGGCGGCCTCATCGGGGCCGTCGACGCGTCGCGGCGCAAGAAGGCGATCGGGATCGCCGTCTCGATCGCGATTATCTGGGTGCTCAACATCGGCCGAAACGTCTTCATCGCGGTCGCGAACGGCTACCAGTGGTTCGCCGGCTCGTGGCTCGAAGGGCCGGTGATGTTCCTGTTCGGCATCTCCGATCCCGCGCGCGTCTCGTTTTTCGTCGCGGATCGGGTCATCTCCCAAGGGCTCGCAGTGTTCGCGCTCGTCGGGATCGCCTTTCTCGTCTCGCGGTGGGTGCCGGAGCTGCTCGACGTCGGCGAGGAACTCCTCTCGGTGCTGTTGGGCCGCAACGTGACGCTCCGATCGCCAGAGACCGCCCCCGATGGGGGTGAACGAGAGTCGTGAGCGAGGATCGAGCCGACGGGACGGACGGTCGCGGCAACGGCGGGAACGAGGCCGATGAAACCGACGACGGCGAAATCACTCGGCGACGGATGCTGCTTGGCGGCGGCGCGTCGCTCGCCACGATCGGGGGAGTGCGGGCTATCTACAACACGATCCTCGGCTACGGCCAGTTGGGGATGGGCACGAACCTCGAAGACCAGGATATAGAGTCGGTCGCAACGGAGCATCTGACGCCGCGGTACGACGAGGAGATACAGGGGACACGGGTTCAAGCGGACACCAACGCCGTCTTCGTCGGCGACGAGTGGGTGTCGTTCGAAACGGGGACGGCGGACGAGGCCGCCGACCTTGATGTCGAGTTCGGCCTCGACGGCCGGTTTCAGTCGCTCTTCGCCGATCTCTCGGCGTTTCATGCCGACGAGTACGCCTTCGAGTTCCACGATCCGGCGACGTTCTTCGAGCGCTTCGGTGACGGCGACCCACGAGTCGAGGTCGTCACCGCGATGCGGCGGTACGCGGATCGGACGGTCGATCCAGCGGTCGTCGAACGTTTTACCGGCGAGGATCCGGCGGCGATCGACGCGCTCGTCGAGGGACTCGTCAGGGGCTTTCGAAAACACACCGACTACGACGTCCCACGCTACCTCGCCGGATCGGTCGAGGACAACGTCATCTTCGGGGCGGTCGATCTCCGGAAGTACTTCGAAGACGACGTTTCGTTCGAGGCGCTGTTGGATGCCGGCGAAACCGGCATCTTCTGTTGGGAGTTAGTGTACCGGTCCATCGAGGCGTTACAGGCGCTTCGGCCGATCGAGCAGTCGGTCCCCGTCGCGGCCTGCTACGTGAGCGACCGGCGGCACAAACACGCCTTCACCGGGCTCGTGGGCGCGCTCAGAGTGGACGGCGACCTCCGGTTCCCGATGACGTTTCTCGACTACACCCACACGACGATGTACGACGACTTCCGGCTGACCGGGATCTTGGGCGAGGGACTCGCGGCGTACGACGACAGCCACCGCGCGGACGAGATCTACTGGTGAGTCGATAGAAGTCCTGAGACGACGGTCCGAAAGCGTCAGACGGGGTCGGGAAGTGCAGACGTGGGTGCGCCGGCGAGTTCGGCGAGGGCGTCCCGTTCGATAACGTGGAGATCGCCGGGGAGTATCAGCAGATGCAGCGGCTCGCCGAACGCCCGACCCGCGAGCGCGGAGAGTTGATCGGCGGCGACGACCGGATTCGGACTCCCCGCCCGGGCAACGGCCACGCCGAGCGCATCGAGTTCGTCGGCCAGCCGGCCCGCCGCGTGGTCGGCGGTCATGTACTCCTCGTGATCGGGATCTCGCCCCTTCGGGCCGATTCCGACCTTGATGTCGAGGTAGACGAGCGTGTGGAGGCCGCGATCGCGGTTGTCAGTGACGGTGTCGACGACGCTCCCGGGAACGCCGTCGCCGCCGTGGGCGTAGGCGAACGGCAGCGTCGTAGCCTTCCCGAATCGGTAGTTCTGCAGCCCAGTCAGCGAGGCCGCGGCCGCCTCGGCGGTCGTCCCGTGGATCACCCGGGTGTCGATTCCGCGCTCGGCCGCCCGGAGGCGCAAGTCGACGTGGGTCGTCGAGATCATCGTATCCCCGGCCGTGAGAAAGACGGCGTTGCCGTCGGCCGCGGCGTCGAGGATCGGCTCGGGATCCTCCTCGACGCCTGGGCGATCTCGTACTTCGATCGCGGTGTCGTGGTACGATTCGAGATCCTCGACGGTCGCGCCGACGAGTTTGCTGGTGTAAAACTCCGCGAAGACGCGGTCGGCGTCGGCGACGGCCTCGCGGCCCTCGACCGTGATCGACCGCTCGTCGTAGAGTCCGAGGCCGACGAACGTGAGCATACGTCCGTTCGATCGGCGGCGGGCAAAAGCCCCGCGTTTTTCGAGTCGGTTGAGACGCCGAGACGGAGCGGTACACTTACCGCCCACGCTCTCTGACGGATCGGTATGCCGGTTCGTTGCGTTCGCGCGGCCCGCGAAGACGGCGAGGAGATCCGCCAGCGGCTCGTCGAAGTGGACGCGCTGTCGGCGGAGTACGAGATCGAAGTCGTCGACGGCGAGATCTACATCCCGCTCGATCCGGCAGCCGATCCCAGGTCGATTGACCCCGATCTGGAGGTCGTCGAGCGCGACCTGGCGCGCCGGCAGTCACAGACGTTTCCGGCGGATATCCTCGGCTTCGAGCCCTCTTACGAGCGCCTCGGCGACATCGTCATCGTCGACGAGGACGACGACGCGACCGCCCGCACCATCGCCGACGCGATACTGGCGTCGGACGTGCGAGCGAGGACGGTCGTCAACCGAGCGTCGCCGATCGAGGGTGAACTCCGCGTGCGCCGGTGGGACGTGCTGGGTGGCAACGGGACCGAAACCGTCCACCGCGAGTACGGCTGTGAGTTCGAACTCGATATCTCCGAGGTCTACTTCTCGCCGCGGCTCGCGACCGAGCGCCACCGCGTGATCGAGCAGGTCGCCCCTGAGGAGCACTTCTTCGACATGTTCGCCGGGGTCGGCCCGTTCGTCGTTCCGGCAGCGAAGCGCGACGCGGAGTGCGTGGGTGTCGATCTGAACGCGGCGGCGATTGAGTATCTCCGACGAAACGCCGAACGAAACGGGGTCGCCGATCGAGTGAACGTGATTCACGGTGACGTTCGGTCGATCACCGGCTACGACGGCTGGGCCGAGCGGCTCGTGATGAACCTCCCCCACAGCGCGGACGAGTTCCTCGATACCGCCGTCGAACTCGCTGGCGACGACTGCCGGCTTCACTACTACGACATCCAACACGATGCGGACCCGTTCGGTCCCGGCGAGGCGGCGATCCGCGACGCCGCGGAGCCCGACTACGACGTCGAGATCGAGACGCGACACGAGGTTCGTTCGTACGCCCCCCACGAACTAAACGTCTGCCTCGACGCTCGATTGCGGCAGCGATGACCCGAGGGCGGCCGGACGAGTTCGCAACCCTTATTTGGCGTATGCCCCCAGTGTCGAATACGTGCCGGAGTAGCTCAGCTGGCAGAGCGAATCCTTCGTAAGGATTAGGTCGAGGGTTCAAATCCCTCCTCCGGCTTGCGTAAAAGGGTTCAAATCCTCCTTGCGATTCGGATATATGAACAGCGGTCGCCATCGGTTTCGATCGATCCACTTGCAGAACTCACAAAAGTCCTTCGCGCCGGCGTCCGCAGCGATTCCGCGAAGCGTCCCGATCCGCACGCGATCGTGAAGCGGGACACTCACAAAGGTGCAAGGAGGAAGCCCACGGCTTCAGCCGTGGGGGGAATCCGACACCCACCACGACCAAGAGGAAGTATTCTACGTCCAATCGGGGGAAGCGACCTTCGAGGTGACCGACGCGCCCGACACCGAGGCGGCCGAAGCGGTCAGCGTCGGTGCGGGCGAAGTGATCCGGTTTCCCGCCGGGGAGTTCCAGACGGGATACAACGAGGAGACAAACGATGAGCCGGTCGTCGGGTTCGCCCTCGGCGCGCCGGCACCGAAACACGACTGGGACGAGATAGAGGCGGCGATCCCCTGCCAAGCGTGCGGCGAGGAAACCGGTCACGGCGTCTCGCTGAGCGACGGGGGAGCGTTCGAGTACACCTGTCTGACGTGTGGCAACCAGTTTGCGATCTAAGCGAAGATCCATCCCCCCGACGTCACACCGATCGGACCACCGGGACGTATGGTTCACGGGATGGGGAAAGATATTTGACACTCTCTTCGAGAGTGTATGGTATGCCACACTGCCGCAACTGCGACGCGTTCGTGACGGACAACTACGTGCGCGTGTTCGCTCCGCAGGGAATGTCGACGGTTCGCGTCTGTCCGAATTGCGAGGATAAACTTCGAGACGGTGCGGAAGTCCGAGAGGCCCGTTCGACGCGGCAGAACTGACCGACCGTTTTATTGTGGCGGCGTCGGCTCGGCCATCATCGAGCCGACCCGATCGAGTAGATCGCGCTCACCGACTGCGTGGACCCCGATCGGGGGATCAGAAACCTCTTCGAGCGCGAACACCGGACTCGACATCTGCACGAATCGTTCGTTCGGGCCGTCGAGCGACCCCGCGACGACGGTCGCGTCAGCCGACGCGACGTGTGACTCGACGGCCGCGAGGCGGTCGTCGGGGATCGGTTCGAAGGCCGGTGCCGTGACGACGTCGCGGGCGAGGCCACGAGCGGTGATCGCGGCGACGTCACCCTCGGGGAGCACGCCGGCCGTGACGGACACGCCCGTATCGACGAGTCGGCCGATCGTTCGCGCCGCCCTCTCGCCGGCACCGAGAACGTGGACGTGCGTGTCCCCTGGCGGCTCGTCCGAAAGCGGCGTCACCGCTGGCGTCCCGGTGACGGGATTCGTCGCGATGGCCGTCCGAACGTCGAAGGCGGCCTCGAGTCGCCCCGACGTGAGCACCGTCTCGGGCGATCCCTCCGCGAGAAGCGCCCCGTCCGAGAGGAGGGCCATCCGGTCACAGAAGCGCGCCGCGAGTTCGAGATCGTGAATCGCCGCGACGACCGTTCGCCCGTCGTCGGCGAGCGCTCTCGCCAGCGCGAGCATCCGGACCTGATGATTGATATCGAGACTGGCGGTCGGTTCGTCGAGGAGCAGTATCGGTGCGTCCTGTGCGAGCGCGCGCGCCACCATAACGCGCTGTCGCTCGCCGCCGCTCAGTTCCTCGACGGACCGTTCGGCGAAGCGCACCGTGTCCGTTCGTTCGAGCGCGTCGTCCACGGCTGCGCGGTCAGCGTCGTCCGCCGGTTCGAACCGCGATCGATGCGGCGTCCGGCCCATCTCGACGATGTCGGCGACCGGGAACTCGAACGCGACCGTCGTCTCCTGTGGGACCGTCGCGACCAACTGTCCGATCTCACGGGCCGAACACTCGGCGACGGGTCGGCCCCCCACGTAGACGTCGCCGCGATCCGGCGAGAGCAGTCCGTTGCACGTTCGCAACAGCGTGGTTTTCCCCGCGCCGTTCGGCCCGACTAACGCGAGGAATTCCCCCCCGTCGACGAACAGTTCGATGTCGTCGAGGACGGTTACGCCCCCGAAATCGACGCCAACATCGTCGAACTCGATCACAGCGCGTGCACCTCCCGCTTGCGGAGCAGATACAGGAAGAACGGCGCGCCGAGCGCCGCGGTGACGATCCCGACGGGGATCTCGGCCGGCCCCGACCGGGCGACCGTGTCGGTCGCCACGAGGAACGTCGCGCCCGCGAGCGCGCTCGTCGGGAGGAGAACCCGGTGGTCCGGTCCGACGACGAGTCGCATCATGTGCGGGACGATGAGTCCCACGAACCCGATCACGCCGGCGACCGCGACCGCCGCCGCCGTGACGACGCTCGACGTCGCGAGCAGGACCCGCTTCGTCCGTTCGACCTCAATACCAAGGGTATGGGCGTCGTCTTCGCCCAACAGCAAGACGTTGAGGTCTCGCGCATACGCAATCAGAATCGCGAAGAGGAGCACGACGACGGGCAGCGCCAGCCGAACACGACCCCACGTGCTGTCGTGGAGATGGCCCATGAGCCAGTAGACCGCTGTTTCGAGGTTGTCGCCCGCGTTCAACAGCAGAAACGAGATGACCGCCCCGAGGAACGTCTGGAGGGCGACGCCAGCCAACAGGAGCGTCGCGACGGGCGTCCGGCCGCCTTCGGTGGCGATGGCGTACACTGCGAAGGCAGCGACGAGCGCGCCGCAGAAAGCGAATGCGGCTCGACCGAACGGCACGGAAAGCGGAAGCACGATGAACGCGACGGCACCCACGGCCGCGCCCGAGGAGACCCCGATGATGGAGGGATCGGCCATCGGATTCCGGAAAAAGCCCTGCATGACGGTTCCCGCGAGTGCAAGTGCGAAACCGACGATCGCCCCCAACACGATTCGCGGGAGCCGAATCTGCCGAACGATGAGCGCGGTCGACGATGCGACCTCGAAGTGGAACGGCCGCGTCCACACCGGCGACGTTCCGTCCAGCCCGGGGAGCCGAATGGCGTTCAACAGAACGTACGCGACCTCCAGGGGGCCGATATCGGCATACCCGAGGGCGGCGCTCACGACGACGACCGCGACGAGCAGCGCGCTCAACGCACTCGACCAGATGAGCGTCCGCGGAAGGGACATGTTCGCAACTGCGTTTGCATTAGTCAAATACTTATTGTCCTCGTCGCTGTGTCCGAACGATGCGTTCTCGAACCTCGCTGCTTCTCGTCTCGATACTCGTTGTCGCGTCGATCGCCGCAACCGTCCCGATGGCGGCCGCCGACACGCACGCGTCGGCCTGTTCGTTCCCGGTGTCGGAGACCGACGCGACCGGCGAAACGGTGACCGTTGAGGAGCGCCCCGAACGAATCGTCGTGTTACAGCCGAGTGCCGCACAGACCGTCTGGGAACTTGGTGCCCAAGGTCGCGTCGTCGGTGCTCCGGTCGCGCCCTACACGGACTACCTCAAAGGGATCGACGAGAAACAGAACGTGTTGAACCTCGACGAGTTCAGCGTCAACCGCGAGGCGGTCGTCGAGCTGGACGCCGATATCGTGCTCGCACCGAACATCGTTCCGAACGAGACCGTCGAGCAACTCCGAGGGGCGAATCAGACCGTGTTCAAATTCGGGGTCGGAACGTCGCTGGAGTTCATCGCTGACAAGACCGAGTTGACCGGGCGACTGATCGGCTCCTGCGAGGAGGCCGCCAACGTGAACGAGGCGTACTGGGATCGCATCGAATCTGCGCGGGCGGCTACCGAGGGCGGCGACGCCCCGCGCGTACTCCACTACACGGACAACTTCACGGCCGGGTCGGGGACGTTCATTGACGAGATCATCGCGGCCGCGGGCGGCGAAAACGTCGCAGCGAAAAACGGCATCGAGGGCTACGGACGGGTGAACGACGAAGCGGTGGTTCGGTGGAACCCCGAGGTCATCCTCGTCGCGGACGACGGACCGGGCGTCCCCGAGACGGCCGCGTTCGAGTCGACGTTCGCCGTCAGAAACGAGCAGGTCGTCGTCGTCGACGGCAACTACCTGAGTCAGCCGGGACCGCGGATCGCCATCGCGATCGAAGAACTCGCGACAGCTTTGAGCGACGCGACACTCGAAAGCGACGATGCCGCGGAGACCGACGCGATCGACGACCGGACATCGACGCCGACGCCCATGGCTTCCGCACCTGAAGACCAGACCGGGTTCGGCGTCCTCTCGGCGCTCGTCGCGCTCACGGCGCTCGGGCTGTTCGCCCGGCGTCGATAGCGCTCGACGGCGACCGCGGACCGCCCGCTTTTTAGGTTCCCAACGCGCAGGCTCGGATATGGTCGAAAACGTCATCTGGCCCGCCTACCTCGACGCCGAGCGCTCTCGGAGCGAGGGGAGACGGGTCCCGCTGGATCTCGCCGTCTCGGAGCCGACCGTCGACGAGATCGCGAGCGCGGTCCAACAGGTCGGCTACGACGCCGTCATCGATCGGGATCGAACGTACCCCCGAGAGTACGAACCGCGCGGACGCGTCGTCGTCAAGGGGGCCGACGACGCGTCGAAGTCCGATCTGCTCGGGGCGGTCGCCGCGTACGTCGCCGCCCTCCGCGAATGAAGCGCGTCGGCGAGGTCGTCAGGACCGCACAGGGACTGGCCATCGTCCGGTCGCCGGACGACTCACACCCGAAGATCGGAACGGAACTCCTCAGTTCGGACCTCGACGCCGTCGGTCGCGTCGTGGACGTGTTCGGCCCCGTCGATCGCCCGTACGTCGCCGTCTCACCGGATCGGAACGTCGCGCTGGCGACGTTGCTCGGCGAGAAGCTGTACGCCAGGTGACCTTCTCCTCGCGGCAGCCGGCGGGACTTCCCACTGCACCGCACCGCTGGGTTGGGATGTTTGCTGGTTTAGGAGCTGTCGGCATGACGGGCCGATGGCGGGGCCACACCGCCGGTACTCCTCTCCCGGCTGGGGACTCGGAGGTATTTTGATGGAGACATCACAGCGGTTCGGGAGGGTGTCTCGAACGTTCTGGGCCTCGGAGTCCCGATATTGTGCATTTGAGTGGGCGGTCTGACCGCTTCGGTGTACGTCATGGTACCTAACGATTCCACGTACCTATCCGTATTGCTGTTGAACAAGGTTCGTGTCGGCGTTGTCCGATTCACGCCCGTCGTGAACGACGGGGTTCTCTCCTTGAACAAAGATAGATAGGGGTTGCTCTCAGAGTCGCCGCTGTCAAATAGTTTTACACAATCGGCGTATAAACCCTAGATAAATTACCCTTCGTCAGAATCCCAATTCGACTGCTGTCCGTCGTTTATCCCGTGTTGATTTTGCTCTATCTTGTTCAGTTCGATCAGCAGCCGAAAGATCGCCTTCACGAGGTTCGCGTCCACGTCGAACTGTTCGGCGTTCGCTCCGGCCCGTTCCATTACTGCTTCCTCCTGGGATTCGTCCGTCGTCGGCAGCCCCTTTTCGCGTTTGACTGCGGCGATGCTCTCGGCGACGTACGTCCGCTGGGCGATCCGTTCGACGATCTCTTGATCGATCGATCTGATCTCGTCTCGGAGTTCGTCGAGATCCATCTCCGCGGGATCGTCGCGCATCATCGTCTCGTTGCTCCCGTCCGTTGTGTCGTTGTTAGCCATGTGTGTCCCTCTCGTTGACTCCAGATCGCAGCCAGTTCCTCGAGCGTCTCGCGGTCGCCGACCGCGGTGTAGCTCGGTCCGGTCCCCGACAGCGAGGCGGCCGCGTCGGGCAGTGCCTCGACCAGCGGTTCCGGAGAGTGGTCCAGCGCCGCACAGAAAGCGAACCCGTTGACGCACATCGCGTCGAGATACGCCCCATCCATCGCGAGGTCGTAGACGACGTCCGCCATCGGCGCGATTCGCTCACACCGCGAGACGTCCGCGTCGGCAGAAAACCCCTGTTCGTCCGGCGTGTACACGAGCACGTCCCAGTCGGGCTCCTCGCGCCGGAGCAGTTCGTCGGTCGTGTTGTCGGTGACGGTCACGCCGCCGAGCATCGACGCCGACGCGTCGTCGAACGCGCCAGTCACCGTCACGCCCACCTCCCGCGCCGCGTCGACGCCGATTCGACAGGCGTCCTCGCGGTCGAGATCAACGTCGAGCGCGTCGAGGGTCGCGAGCACGGTGGCGTTGGCGGCCGCGCTGGAGCTTTTCAGCCCCGACGCCATCGGGATCTCGCTCTCGGTTCGCACGTGGCCGCCCTCGCCGTCCCCGACCCGCTCGATCACCGATTCGACGCAGCGTTCGACGAGTCGGGTGTCGCCGTCCGGTTTCCCCGCGATTTTGGCGGTGATCGCTCCCGTGTCGTCGAGTTCGACGGTCGCCTCAGTGTAGGCGTCCTCGATCGCGAACGCGGAGCCGTAGCCGTTCGCGAGCGCATTCAACACGGTTCCGGCCGCCGGGGCGGCTGCACGACCAACCATTGTATCCCTCTCTCCGTGGGGGCTACAAAGCGGTGACGGTCGTCGGTGTGGATCCTAGGCACGTTGGTACATCGAGAGCACGCACCAGTAGCAACTGACCACCGATAGCCGCGAGGCTCCAGAAAACGGTCCACCAAAGATGTGGATGCTCGCTAGGGGATTTGAACCCCTGTCATCGGCTCGAAAGGCCAATATGATTGGCCGGGCTACACCAAGCGAGCGACGTCTTCGAGTCCGGTTTGGGACGGTATAAAACTGTCTGTATCGATCTGCGAATCGGACGCTTGCGCGGGATCTGGTGCGCCTTCGCACACCACATCGGGGCGTCCCTCGTCGGGGATACCGTCGCCCATCATTCACACGTCGAAGACGACGTAGGCGCGCCATCCGGACGGAGTCCGTTCGAGTGCCATCTCGGAGTACGTCACCGCCTTGATCTCGCGGGCTTCGATGTCTCCGACGGGGACGCCGCGGGCCGACGCGTCGAGCGTGAGTGTCCCGTCTTCGTCGATCGAAACACGGTGGTCGACCGGCAACACCCCTCGAACGTCGCGTTGATAGATGAGTTCGTCGAGATAGTCGAAGAGGAGCGCCTCCCTCGATTCGGCGCACACGGTCACGGTGAACCGATCGCCGGTTTCCGGGATCGACTCACAATGAGCGGCCGAGAGTCCGCTGGCGACGGCCTCGAAGACGTCAGCGAGCGCTTCGCCGGTCGCTTCGACGGCGACATCGGCCGTGTGGTCGCGTAACTCGAAGGTCATGGCTCCCCGTTGTTCGACTCCCCTGACGGTGACTCAGTTCGCTTATGATCGGATCGACTCGCTGAGACGATCGACCCGGTGCCGGTCCGCCGTATCTCCGAACCGTCGACGTACTCCGCGTTGGCGATGACACCGAGGACGATCGAGATCACGAGCAGCGTCACAATGAGCGACAACAGAATCGTCAACCCGCGGAGGAACGCCTTCCGGAGTTCCTTCGTCATCTCCGCTCGCAACCGAATCGATCTCCCCCGGTGTGTACGGGCCATTGCGTTCGAACTCACGCTGCCCGGCCGAAAACCTTGTGCCGACGCTCGCGGGAGGGCGGTGGAGTTATATTCGACCGAATCGTACGCTGTGGCAGTGAGTGTCACCATCGATCTGCGCGCGTTCGGCCCCGGTGACGACGCGTTCCTCGAGGAGGCGTGGGCGCTGAAAGAGCGCATCCGGAAGCGGGAAAACGTCCTCAAACAGCGCCGCGGCTTCTTCACCGACGCCTATCGCCGCTCGAAGGTGTACGCGCTCGTCGAACCGGGGTACGATTCAGAGACGCTCGTCGGCTTCGCGTCGACGCGGCGCGACGGGTATATCCTCTTTTTGGCGGTCGCACCGGAGTACCGCGGCGAGGGGTTCGGCCGACAGCTCGTCGCGGCGGTCGCCGACGAACACAGTTCTGTCACGTGCCACGCGCGATCCACGAACGACGGCGCGCTTGCGTTTTACGAGCGCATCGGCTTCGAGATCGAACGCCGGGTGGAGAACTACTACGAGGACCGCGGCGACGCCTATTACCTTCGACTCGGGGACGGCGGGCTGGCGGCGAAACTCTCGCGGTTCGTCCCCGGTGCGTAGCCCCGACCGGACGGCAACGCTTTTTCACCCCCCTGTCCAAACCGGGGTATGGACGGCCGGACTCGCGAGTATCTCAAGGGCCGCTTCGGCGACCACTACCGCCGAGCGACGATCTCGCCGCCGCCGGCCGGCAACGAACGCGAGTGGGGCTACATCACGTGGGGGGCGGGCGGTACGACGATGGTTCGACACAACTCGTTTCTCGATCTCGCCGGTGGCGGCAGCATTGAGGGGTTCTTGGCCGGCGAGCGCCCGCGTCACGTCTACTTCTCGGCGGGGCGATACGACGATCCGGGCGCGGGATCGATGGGACAGAAGGGGTGGCGTGGTTCGGATCTCGTCTTCGATCTCGACGCCGACCACCTGCCCGGCGTCGACCCCGAGACGACGAGTTACGAGGTAATGCTCGACGCGTGTCAGGACGCACTCCGTCGGTTGCTCGACCTCCTCGAAACGGACTTCGGCTTCAACGACCCCGAGATCGTCTTCTCCGGCGGCCGCGGATACCACGTTCACGTCCGGCGAGACGATGTCGCCGGATTGAGTCGACGCGCGCGAAGGGAGATCGTCGAGTACGTCCTCGGCGAGGGGATCGAGTTCGGGGACATCGTCTCGACGCGGGCCGTCAGCGGGAGCGCCGGCCGCAGCTCGCCCGCGCAGAAACGAACGCTGCCGGACGGCGGGTGGGCCGGACGAACTCGGCGCCGACTCGACGAGTTCGTCGACGACTTGCTCTCGATGGACGAGTCCGAGGCGATCGCCAGACTCCGGGAGTTCGACGGTATCGGCGAGGGGAAAGCCAACGCCGCGCTCAACGCAGCGCGGAACAATCGGGAGGAACTCGCCCGCGGAAACGTCGACGTCCACCCGGCGATCCACAGCGTCGCCCGCCTGCTGTTCTCGGAGGTCGTTCGGACGCAGTCGGCGCCGATCGACGAGCCGGTGACGACCGACATCAACCGCCTCATCCGGCTGCCGGGGAGCCTCCACGGAGGGACGGGACTCGAAGTCGTGCGCATCGACCGCGCGGCGCTCGACGGGTTCGATCCGCTGGTGGACGCGGTTCCCGACACGTTCGTCGGCAACGAGATCAGGGTGTACGCCAGCGAGGCAACGACGGTCGACCTTCGGGGCGAAACATTTACCATCCAGGAGGGAGTGAGTTCCGTCCCGGAGTACGTGGGTATCTTCGCGATGGCCCGCGGACACGTGAGCAAGGCAGGAGAATGAATCTCGACGAACTTCAGTCCGCGCAGGCGCGTGAGCGCCAATCGAGCGACCTCCAGCACCTGCGCTCGTCGTTCTATACGGAGGTCGGCGACTTCATCGGCGAACTCAACGACGAGCGCGCGCGAGTCGTTGAGGCGGCGGACGATCCGTTCTCCGAGCCCGAGGTCAGACGCCTCACAGACGACATCGAGACCGCCGAGGGAACCGTCGAGGCCATCTACGAACGCCGCGTGGGAAAGGTCGTGAAAAAAGCCTCCATTGCGGCGGCGGGGATGCCGGTCGAGGAGGACGGCTTGACCCGAGAAGAAGAGGCGCTTTTCACCGACCTCGTCGCCCGCATCGAGCAGAACCGCGAGCAGGTTCTCTCGGTGCTCGACGGCGAGATGGCGACAGTCTCCTGTACGATCGACGACGAAACGACCGACACGGCACCGGATTCCACCGAGCCCGATCCGGAGACGTCTGACCGGTCGCCCGCGGACCGATCACCGGTTACTGACCCCGACTCGGCTTCGAACGTCGATTCCGGTGTTTCGGCCGATAGCGAGGGGATAAACGCGGCCGACCTGATGGGCGGCACAGCGGACGGCGGCACCTCGGATTCGGCTCCTAATCCCTCAGGAACGACCCCGCCGGACCCGTCGACGGCGCCGTCGGCTTCGCCGGTCGACTCGACGCCCGGGCGGAACGGTGGCCCGTCCGGCGAAGCCGTTTCACCGGACCCATCACCGGTCGACACCGGATCTCAGTCCCGATCGGCCGGCAGCGCTGACGTGAACCCCGATGCGATCCCCGGTCTGCCGCGAACGACGGTGCGGATCACGGCGGATGTCGGCGAGATCGTCGGGGCTGACGATCGCGATTACGACCTCGGTCCCGAGGACGTCGTCACGCTTCCGGAGCCGAACGCCGACGTGCTCGTCGAGAAGAACGCGGCCGAGCGGCTCTAGTCCGTCGGCTGCCGTCGAGTGCTCACCGCCGAGCTACCACTTTTCGTACGGTCCGTTCGAGAATCGTAGCAGCAAACTGGGGTGTGAACCGCAATTCTACCGAACGTCTCGCAGGCGCTCTCTGCTTGCGGTTTGGGAAGAAACTTTTAAATAATTTGGAGACTAACTCGTAGTTAGTATGACTGAATATACGCAGTCGATTCGCGGCGATATCGACGCGGTGGCTCGTCACTACGAGTACGACGACAGCGCCATTATCGTCGCCGATTTCGGGTTCGTCACCGGGAGCGTCGACGTCGTCGACGGCACCGCAATCGTCGTCATCGACGACGACCAATACGAGTTCGACGTCCCGGCCGGCGTCGACCGTGCGGTTATGAACAACGGGGTCGTCAGTATCGAGGTGGAGCGATAATCCATGAAGCTCACCGTCAAACCGTTGAAGCAAAAAGACGCCGGCCGAGGGCTGGCGGCGATCGACCGGGCCGCGATGGACGAGCTGGGTCTCGAAAACGGCGATTACATCGTCATCGACGGCGGTGAATCGCGCGCTGTCGCCCGCGTGTGGCCCGGCTATCCGGAGGACCAGGGTCGCGGCGTCGTCCGCATCGACGGTCGGCTCCGACAGGAGGCCGACGTCGGCATCGACGACAAGGTGCAGATCGAGCCGGCGGACGTGAACCCCGCCAAACAGGTCACCGTCGCGCTGCCGCAGAACCTCCGAATCCGCGGCAACATCGGCCCGCACATTCGTGATAAGCTCAGCGGCCAGGCAGTCACGACCGGACAGAACGTGCCGTTTTCGCTCGGCCTCGGGCCGCTGTCCACCCAGAGTGGCCAGCGCATTCCACTTCGTATCGCCGAGACAGATCCGAGCGGGACCGTCGTCGTCACGGACTCCACAGAGATCAAGATCAGCGAAAAGCCGGCCGAACAGATCACGCACGCCGGCTCCGGTAGCGGGCGGGCCGCAAGCGGCGGGACGCCATCGGTGACCTACGAGGACATCGGCGGCCTCGACGACGAGCTCGAACAGGTCCGTGAGATGATCGAACTGCCGATGCGCCACCCCGAACTGTTCCAACAGCTCGGCATCGAACCGCCGAAAGGCGTCCTCCTGCACGGGCCGCCTGGCACGGGGAAGACGCTCATGGCGAAGGCCGTCGCCAGCGAGATCGACGCCCACTTCACGGATATCTCCGGTCCGGAGATCATGTCGAAGTACTACGGCGAGTCCGAAGAACAGCTCCGCGAGGTGTTCGACGAGGCTGCCGAAAACGCGCCCGCGATCGTCTTTATCGACGAGATCGACTCGATCGCGCCCAAGCGGGGCGAGACGAGCGGCGACGTCGAACGCCGCGTTGTCGCCCAGCTTCTGAGCCTGATGGACGGCCTCGAAGAGCGCGGCGACGTGATCGTCATCGGGGCGACGAACCGCGTTGACGCTCTCGATCCCGCGCTGCGACGCGGCGGGCGCTTCGATCGCGAGATCGAGATTGGCGTCCCGGACAAGGACGGCCGCAAGGAGATCCTGCAGGTCCACACCCGCGGGATGCCGCTCGCCGACGGAATCGACCTCGATCAGTACGCCGACAACACCCACGGGTTCGTCGGGGCCGATCTGGCAAGTCTGACGAAGGAGGCGGCGATGAACGCTCTCCGTCGCATCCGCCCCGAGCTCGATCTCGAGCAGGAGGAGATCGACGCCGAGATCCTCGAATCGATGTCCGTCACCGAGGGCGACTTCAAGGACGCGCTGAAGGGGATCTCCCCCAGCGCGATGCGGGAGGTGTTCGTCGAGGTGCCGGACGTGACGTGGAACTCCGTCGGCGGTCTCGAGGACACGAAAGACCGACTCAGAGAGACGATCCAGTGGCCGCTCGACTACCCCGAGGTGTTCGAAGCGATGGACATGCAGGCCGCCAAGGGCGTCCTGCTGTACGGCCCGCCGGGGACCGGGAAGACGCTGATGGCGAAGGCCGTCGCTAACGAGGCCAACTCGAACTTCATCTCGATCAAGGGTCCCGAACTCCTCAACAAGTACGTCGGGGAGTCCGAGAAGGGCGTCCGCGAGGTGTTCGAGAAGGCCCGCTCGAACGCCCCGACGGTGGTGTTCTTCGACGAGATCGACTCGATCGCGGGCGAGCGCGGCCAGCGGATGGGCGACTCCGGCGTCGGCGAACGCGTCGTCTCACAGCTGTTGACCGAACTCGACGGTCTCGAGTCGCTCGAAGACGTCGTCGTCATCGCGACGACCAATCGACCGGACCTCATCGATTCGGCGCTGTTGCGCCCCGGCCGCCTCGACAGACACGTCCACGTGCCCGTCCCCGACGAGGACGCTCGACGCGCGATCTTCGCCGTTCACACGCGGAACAAACCGCTCGCCGACGATGTCGACATCGACGAACTCGCGGCGGAAACCGACGGCTACGTCGGCGCGGACATCGAAGCGGTCTGCCGGGAGGCCTCCATGGCGGCGACGCGGGAGTTCATTCACAGCGTCTCGCGTGAGGAAGCAGCACAAAGCGTCGGTAACGTGCGGATCACTCGAGAACACTTCGAGGAAGCGCTCGACGAGGTCGGTCCGAGCGTCGACGACGAGACCCGAGAGCGCTACGAGCAGATCGAAGAGGAGTTCACTCCCGGCGACGAACCGACCGAACCCGAGATCAGCCGAACATTCCAGTAGGGTTCGGGTCCGCACTCGTCGGTTTCGGACGCGAGCGCCAGCAAACATTTATTCGTCGATCACCCAGTACCAAGTAATGACTGACGAACCACTGCCTCCAAGCCGAGACACGCTCTCGAAGGCCACGCTCTTTTGTCTGGCCTGCGACCGGACGGCACCGATCGACGACGCCTGGTCGCTCGCGAAACGCGACGGCCGAACGGATCTCTCGTGTCCCGACTGCGGAGCCGTGATCGTGAGCCAGCCGGACTTCGACGCGGACGAGTCGAAACGCCTCCTCGCCGCCTGACGCGTCGACGGGCGACGAACTATCCCTCTCCCATGCCAACCACGTGTGAACTATGCCGCCGCATCGTCCCCCACGAGCGGATCGACGACCCACAGGTCGTCCAGGAGCACCACCTCCGTCCGGAGGAGCGCGCCGACAGCCCGACCGCCACGCTCTGTCGACCCTGTCACGAACAGATCCACGCGACCTTCAGCAACGAGGCGCTCCGCGAACGCTACGACACGATCGAGGCGCTCCGGAACGCGCAGGCCATCTCGGCGTACATCGAGTGGATCCGCGGGACGAACAAACTCGATATCAAGGTGTGTCGGGGTGACTGACACGGATGCGGCCTGCTCGATCGCCGGACGGTTTGAATCCTCATGGGGCGCTCCTCACGTCCGACGCGATTAACCCGCTCGACACCGGCGCATCGACTCGATGACCGCTCTCCAGCCTCTCGGAACACTCGCCTGTCTGGGCGGGATCGCCGCCGTGTTCGCCGTCGCGACGCGGCGGGACAACGTTCCGGCGATGGTCAACGCGACCATCTCGCTCCTGTTGGTGTTCGTCCCGATCCTCGTCGACCTCACCGCCACCCGAGCGTACGGCGTTTCGCTCGGACTGGCGCCCGAACTTCCGCTGTGGGTCGCCGTCGCCGGACTGATCCACTCGTACGGGATGCTCGGCATGTACGACGATGTCTGGTGGTGGGACCACCTCACCCACACGCTGTCCGCCGCGCTGATCGCGGCCCTGTTGTACGCAGCGATCCTGGCCACGATCGATACCACGGCAATCTCCGTGGGACGGGATGTCGTCTGGACTGTCGTCGTGTCGGCGACGCTTCTCGCTGGCGTCTTCTGGGAACTGGTGGAACTGCTGGCCCGTGACCTCGCGCGTCAGTTTCGCGTCCCCAGCGTGCTCGACCACTACGGGCGGCGCGATACGGTCATCGATCTCGGCTTCGATGTCGTCGGTGCGCTGCTCGTCTTGGTCGTCGACGTTCGGGTGTTCGTCCCGATGGCGACCGCCTCACCGACGGGCACGGTGACGGCGCTCGCGTGGGTACTCGGGCTGTTGACAGTCGGCTCGCTCGTCCTTTCGTTGGTCGTCGTCGTCCAATATGCCGAGTGAGCCCGCGCGTCCCCGCAGGCTCTCCGGTCGGCTCGGCTCACACCGTGGCGTCAGCGTTTATTATGATGGCACCTGAACTATCGGTATGGAGTTCTCGCTCGTCGGTCCCGTCGTCCTGATCGGGATCCCGCTCTTTTGGCTCTGTGTGATGACCGGGTACGCCTACGTCGATGCACCGACCCACGGAATGTCTCCGAGGAAATGGGCGGCTGTCTCGTTTTTCGTCCCGCTGTTCGGGTTCTTCGCGTATCTCTTCGAGCGCGAGGCGCGCACTGAGTCCCCAAACTCGACCACGTTCGTCGGCGGATTCGAGATCCACGAGTCGAAAGCCGACGATATCGGGCTCGATGGTCCCACTCACAGTGAGCGCGACGACGTCGGCGACGCTGACGACGACGCTCGATGAGAGGTGGTTACTCGATCCGTTCGATCCCCGACTCCGTTATCACCGCATCGAGCAGGTGGAGCGGCGTTGTGTCGTAGGCCGGATTGCCGATGTCGAACCCCTCCGCCGGTTCGCGCATCACCTCCGAGGAGGATCGGAACTCGTTCTCGAAGATGAACCCGTCCTCGATCCGCTTTTCGCTCGCGCCCACGACCGACACTGGGACGGCGAACTCGGCCGCCGTCGCCGCGATCGGCAACGTTCCGACCCGGTTGTACAGCTCGTCGTCGACGATCGATGACATGCCGAGGAGGACCCGATCGCAATCGTCGAGATAGTGGCCCGCGGCCCCGTCGACGATGAGCGTGGTGTCGACGCGATCGATCTCGGCGAGCGTTCGAGCTGTTTTCCGGCCGAGATATCGCGGGCGAGCCTCCGTGACGTACACGTCGAGGTGGTGGCCCTCGCGAGCAGCGAGTTCGATCGCTTCGACGACCGTCGAGGAGTAGTCGTGCGTCAACACCGTCGCCCCGTCGGGGAGGAACTCGACTGCGTTCGCCGCCGCGCCGTGTTTGGCGGTTTCGACCGACTCGACGACGGCCTCGATCGCCGACTCGGTCTCGGTCTTCGCCGCCTCGATAGTCTCGAACGCCCCGTCTTCGACCCTCGAGACGATCTCTCGCTGGGTGTTGTGTAGTGATGCGTGGGATGGCTGGGCGCGTCGAAGGGCGCTCGAGTTCCGACTCAGCGAGCGGACGTACTCCTCGACGGTCGCGAAGTCCCGATCCAACAGCTCGCGCAGCGCCTCGGCCGCCTTGACTGCGACAACCGACGACGAGTGCGTCTGCATCTCTCGTATTTCGTCGACCGTTTCGTCGATCATGCCGGTAAAATCGGCCGGCGGCGGCATATGCCTTCGGGCACGTCTCACGCGTCTGCCGCATGAACGTGCGCTATCTGAATCCCACTCGCATCCGTCTCCGGTAAGGGCCGGGCGTCTCGGGTCCGAACGAGCCGTTTATTCCGTTGGCGACGCTACGACAGTCGATGACCGATGGGGTCGCAGCGGCCGATGAGATGGACGCGTTTTCGTACCTCCACGCCGACGTTCGCGCGGCGCTCTCCGAACGGGGTTTCACCACGCCGACGGAGCCACAACGAAAGGCAATCCCGCAGTTGGCCGACGGCGATCACGGGCTGATCATTGCCCCGACCGGTTCCGGAAAGACCGAGACGGCGATGTTGCCCGTCTTCTCGGCGATCCGCAGCCGCGAGCCACGACACGGGATACAGGCGCTCTACATCACGCCGCTTCGGGCGCTGAACCGAGACATGCGCGAACGACTCGACTGGTGGGACGAGACGCTCGGGATCGAGGTCGCGGTCCGACACGGCGACACCACCGATTACCAACGGCAAAAGCAGGCCGACGATCCGCCGGACGTGCTCGTGACGACGCCGGAGACGCTGCAGGCGACGTTCACCGGCAAGAAGCTCCGCCGGGCGATCGCCGACGTCGAACACGTCGTGATCGACGAGGTCCACGAACTCGCCGCCTCGAAGCGGGGCGCACAGCTCACGATCGGGCTCGAACACCTCCGCGAACACGCCGGATCGTTCCAGCGGATCGGCCTCTCCGCGACGGTCGGCGATCCCGAGGAGGTCGGGCGATTCCTGACCGGCGATCGGGGCTGTCGGATCGTCGAGGTCGAGGCGGGGTCGAACATCGACGTGTCGGTGCTGACGCCGGAGATCACCTCGGCGGATCGGAAGGCCGCCGGCGAACTGCTGACCGACGCGGAGGTCGCGAGCCACGTCCGGGCCGTCGACGAGCTCGTCGCGGCGCACGACTCGACGCTCGTGTTCGTCAACACGCGGCAGACCGCCGAGGGGCTCGGCTCGCGGCTGAAGTCATACGGCACCGACGTCGGGATCCACCACGGCTCGCTGTCGAAGGCCGCCCGAATCGACGTCGAGGACCGATTCAAGACGGGCGAGCTGGACGCGCTGCTGTGTACCTCCTCGATGGAGCTCGGGATCGACGTCGGACGAATCGACCACGTCGTCCAGTATTCGAGCCCCCGAGAGGTCAGGCGGCTCCTGCAGCGCATCGGGCGCGCTGGCCACCGTCGTGACGAGATCTCCTCGGGAACGATCATCGCGACGACACCCGACGATGCCTTCGAGACGCTCGCCATCGTCGATCGAGCCGAGCGTGGTGAGGTCGAATCGGCCGGCATCCACCACGCGAGCCTCGACACGGTCGCGAACCAGATCCCGGGGCTGCTCATGGGGTTCGGCGAACTGTCCGCCGCCCGCGCGTACGACATCGTCACGCAGGCGTATCCGTTTCGAGACCTTTCCGAAGCGCAGTTCAAGGCGGTCGTTCGGGAGCTCTCCGGCAATCGACTCCTCTGGCTCGACGAGGATGCCGATCGGATCGAGAAATCCGGCGGGACGTGGCAGTACTTCTATGCGAACCTCTCGATGATCCCCGACGAGGCCAACTACGTGGTCAAGGATATGGCCTCGGGGGACTCCGTCGGCACGCTCGCCGAGCGGTTCGTCGTCACCTTCGCCGCGCCGGGCGAGACGTTCGTCCAGCGCGGGGAGATGTGGCGGATCACGGAGATCGACGACGAAACGGAGGAAGTGTTGGTCTCGCCGGTCGGCGATCCGACGGGCGAGGTCCCGTCGTGGGTCGGTCAAGAGATCCCGGTCCCCTGCGACGTGGCCCAACACGTCGGGCGGACGCGAGCGGAGGCCAGAGCCCGGTTCGACGACGGGGTGGGGCGTGCGCACGTCGCCCGAGCGCTCGCGGATCGGTTCCCGACGGACGAGCACACCGCAAGCGAGGCGCTCGCCCCGGTCGAAGCGCATGAAGGGCCGGTTCCCTCCGACCGCCGGGTCGTCGTCGAGGGGTTCGGTCGCGAGATCGTCATCAATGCCGCGTTCGGACACACGATCAACGAGACGTTGGGGCGACTGCTGTCGGCGCTCATCGGGCAGCGGACCGGCTCCTCGGTCGCGATGGACGTCGACCCATACCGGATCGAACTCGAAGTTCCCCCGGGAATCACCATCGGCGACGTCGTCGAGATACTGGAGACGACCGATCCCGATCACGTCCCGACGCTCGTCGAGTTGAGTCTGAAGAACGCCGACGCGCTGAAGTTCACGCTGGCGCAGGTCGCCGCGAAGTTCGGCGCGCTGAAACGCTGGAAGGGGAAGGGGTCGAGCCAGAACCGGTTCGGGAAGGATCGGCTGCTCAAAGCGCTCGAAGACACGCCGATCTACGACGAATCGGTCCGGGTCGTCCTGCACGAACAGCTCGACGTGGACGGCGCAAGCCGGGTGCTCCGACGGGTTCAGGTGGGCGGCATCGACCTCCAGACGGTTGGCGAACGGACAGCTTTGGGTCGAGCCGGCCGTTCGTCGGGTAAGGAGCTGCTCTCGCCGGAGCACGCCGACGCATCCGTCGTCGAGACGGTCAAAGAGCGGATCATGGAGGATCGCGTGCTGCTGGCGTGTTTGCACTGCGACGAGTGGGATCGAAGGCAGACCGTCGATCGCGTTCCGGAGAAACCGGAGTGTCCGAACTGCGGCTCGACGCGGATCGCGGCGCTGAACCCGTGGGCCGATGAAGTGCTGCAATCCGTTCGGACCGACGAACGTGAGAAGGACGACGAGCAGCGAAAGCAGACCGAGCGAGCGTACAAGGCCGCGAGTTTGGTCCAGAGCCACGGCAAGAAGGCGGTGATCGCGCTTGCGGCGCGGGGTGTCGGCCCCCGAAACGCCGCTTTGATCATCAACAACCACCGCGAGAACGAGATGGATTTCTACCGCGACATTATCGAGCGCGAACGCCAGTACGCCCGAACGAAATCGTTTTGGGATTGAGTTTCTCGGTCACTCGGCCGCAGAGGCGTGTCGACTGTGCTTCGCTCGGAGTGACAGCACCGAGGTGTAGAGGATCGCCGCGGCAACAATGACGGCGGCTCCGATGACCATGATCAGCCCGGCCATCTCCAGCAGCTCGCTGCCGATGTACGTGCCGACCTCACCGATCCCGACCGCGATCGAGCCGACCAACAGCATCCCGCCGAAGTAGATCTTGATGCCGTCGGCGTCGACGACCGCGGTCGCGGCCGACCCGATGCGGGCCCCGAGCGCGCTGCCGAACAACAGCGGGGCGACGATCGAGAGATCGACGCCGCCGCCCTGTCCGTACAGATAACTCCCGATCCCGCCCGAGAAGACGATCTCGAAGAGGTCCGTCCCAACGGCGACGGGAACCGGCACGCCGATCGCGTAGATCATCGCGGGCATGCGGATGAACCCGCCGCCGACGCCGAGGAATCCCGACAGCAGTCCGGTCAGGAACGCCACGGTCGTGATGACCCACAGCGAAACCCGAACGTCGCCGCGGAGCGTCACCATCGGCGGGATTCGGACCGTCTGTTGAATCCGCTTTGCGATGTCGGGGACCTCGTAATCGCTGATGTCCGCGTCGGCTGCGTCGTGATCGATTCCACCCCCGCCGCCTTTGAGCGCCTCCTTGGTGACCAGCAGACCGATTCCGCCGAGCAGTACCACGTACGCGACGCTGATGACACCGCCGGCAAGCCCGATCGATTCGAGGTAGAAGACGCTCGCGCGCCCGACCTCGATCCCGAGGGTCGTCCCGGCAATCATGATCGCGCCGAGTTTGTAGTCGACCTGCCCGAGGTCGTGGTGTTTCAGGGTGGCGATGACAGCCGTCCCGAAGACGAACGCCATCCCGCTTCCGACCGCGACGCGGGCCGGATAGCCCATCATCAAGAGAGCGGGCGTGACGAGAAAGGAGCCGCCCATCCCGAAGAAGCCGAACAGGATGCCGACGACCAGCCCGAAGCCGACGAAGAGCGCCAGCAGTTCGGGTGACCCGCCGATGGCAGCGAGGCTACTGTCCAGCATCGCTGTCACCCCCAACGAGGACGTTCATCAGTTGCGGACCGACCAACCGTTCGAGGCCGGCGTACCCGACGTAGAGGACGACCGCCTCGATCAGGATGGTCCCTATTAGGAGCGCAGTCTCTGGGTCCCACGTCGGTACTTCTAGTCCTGCCATCGTTCCCCCGTCCGATTCGTCCGTTCGGTTGTTTGGAGTTGATCCATTTTCGCTCAATATATCGTACCCGCTGGGGGAATATAACGGTTGTGTCTATATCGTACAATACTATATTCCCGTAACCCCTGTCTCGCCATAGGTAACTTCTGCATAAGTTATCGGTCGACATCGCATTTTCGCGTCGCTCTCTAGAGAGAAATCACTATGTCGCGAGCGCCCAAACTTCGGTCATGCGAGCGCTCTGTGCGACCGACCTTTCGGCGGCCAGCGAGGTGGCGATTCAAAATCAGACGTGTCTGGACTGCCTCGGCCGCATCGGCGTCGACGAGATCCACCTCGTGACTGTCGTCTCGTCGAACGTACACGCGGGGATGCCGGGCATCGATTTCGAGAGTCGGCGAGGGGCGGCGCTCGACCGATACTGCGACGTGATCACGCGGGCCGGATTCGAAGTCGAGACGCACGTCGTCCGGGGGACGCCGCACCGGCGGATCAACGGGATCGCCGAGGCGATCGTCGCAGACCTCGTCGTCGTCGGCTCTCGCGGGAAGAGCCCGCTGGAAAATCGCGTCATCGGCTCGACCGCCCGGAACCTGGCGCGGACGACGGTCGTCCCGCTCGTCGTCAACCGCATCGAGCGTGGTGACGAGGATCTCGCCCCCGTCCGGAAACACCTCTTTCGACATGTCCTGTACGCGACTGACTTCTCAGAGAACGCGTCACGCGCCTTCGAGGCGTTCACGTATCTTCGACACGCGACGCGTCGCGCGACGCTCGTGCACGTCAGAACGCCGAAGGACCCTGAGCTGACGGCGGCGGAACACCCCTCGGCGATGGATCGGTTGCGGGAACGAGCCGAGACGCTCGAGGAGTGGGGCATCGAAACCGAGATCGACGTTCGCGAGGGTGATCCGGCCGGTGAGATCCTCCGGTCGGAAGCCGCCCACTCGCCGACGATAACGCTCGTCGGGTCGCGCGGCCAGAGCCGGATGCGCCGACTCCTCTTGGGAAGCGTTTCCGAGCAGATCGTCGCGGAGGCGGACGCGAACGTGTTGCTCGTTCCCCCGTCGAGGGCCTGAGGCGGCATTCCTCTCCGGACGCTGCGTCCGCCTCCACCGCTGCGACGTATTGCATAGTATTGTGTGAGATATCCAAAACTATTATACGCTCGCGATCCCTACCCAATACCGTATGAGTTCCAACGCAGAAGCCGTCCCGACCGAACCGATTCAGCTGACCGATGCGGACGGCCTCGACGATGCCGTCTCGAGCTACGACGTCGTCCTCGTCGACTTCTACGCGGACTGGTGCGGCCCGTGCCGGATGATGGAGCCAACGATCGAGTCGATCGCGAACGACACCGACGCCGCCGTCGTCAAGGTCGACGTCGACCGATTGCAGGGGTTGGCATCCCAGTACGGTGTCCAGGGAATTCCCACACTGCTCCTCTTTGCGGACGGCGAGAACGTCGAACGGATCGTCGGCGTGCAGTCGGCCGACCAGCTCTCTGACCTGATCGGGGGATACGCGGCGTAAATGTCCGCCGACACCCGCGACATCGTGATCGTCGGCTCCGGCGTCGCCGGTCAGTCGGCAGCGATCTACGCCGCTCGCGCCGATCTCGATCCGCTCGTGTTGACCGGCGACGAGCCGGGGGGCCAGCTCACGCTGACGACCGGCGTCGAGAACTACCTCGGATTCCCCAACGGCGTCGGCGGTCACGAACTGGTCCGGCACGGGCGCGAGCAGGCCGAGTCGTTCGGGGCGTCGTTCGAACACGCTTCGGTGGTCGACGCCGACCTCGAGGACCGGCCGTTTCGGCTGTCGCTCTCGAACGGCGAGACGATACCGACGCGCGCCGTCGTCCTCGCGACCGGCGCGAGCGCCCGCACGCTCGGTGTCCCGGGCGAGGACGACCTCATGGGATACGGACTCTCGACGTGTGCGACCTGCGACGGCGCGTTCCACCGCGATCACGACGTGGCCGTGGTCGGCGGCGGGGACGCCGCGATGGAGGAGGCAATCTTCCTCACCAAGTTCGCCGACAGCGTGACCGTCGTCCACCGCAGAGACGAGCTTCGGGCCTCGGAGATCCTGGCTCGACGCGCCGCGGAGCACGACGATATCGAGTTCCGGTGGAACGCTGAGCTCGCCGAAATCCATGGCTCGCAATCGGCGGGTGTCACGGGCGTCACGCTCGTCTCCCATCCAGACGGACACCCCGTCCGACGCCGCGCCGAGGGCGACGAGCACGTCGAAGTCGAGCAACTCGACGTGCAGGGAGTCTTCTACGGGATCGGCCACGAGCCGAACACCGGTTTCCTCGTCGACACCCCTGTCGACCTTGGCGAGAACGGATACGTGCGAACCGATCCGCGAACCACCGCGACGGCGGTCGACGGCGTGTTCGCCGCAGGCGACGTCGCCGATTCGCGGTACCAACAAGCCATTACGGCGGCCGGAACCGGCTCGATGGCGGCGCTCGACGCCGAAGCGTATCTGGACGAACTGACCCACGAACCCCAACTCCTCGCATGACGCCCGAGGACGTGCCCGCACTTCACGAACCAACGTACCTCAACTCTACCCCGACGGCTGCCGACGTGGATCCGGTTTTCGACGCCACCGGAGGTCGCCTATGACGGAGACGACTCGGGTTTGGATGGTCGAACGGACGTACTCCGACGACGAACAGAACCTCATCATCCTCACGTACGCGACGCTCGACGGCCGCCGATACTTCCGGAAGGAGCGGGCGCTGACGAGTTTCACCGGCGATTCGAGGACGACGCCGGCGAGCCTCGATGTCGACACGTCGAACCTCGGGGACGTCGATGAGCCCGAGACGCGCCAGCGATACGCCGATGAGGCGGCCAGAATGGCTGAAAAGTACGATCCGGACGAGACACTGTAACGGCCGGGAAGGCGGCGTAATTTCGGGTGAAGCAACGGTATTTATGCGGCTTCGGTCGCCTTGGCTTGTATGGGTGCCGACAATCAAGAACCGATGGCTCGACCGGCGGATCCGCCGGGCGACCCGTCGCCGTTCGAGCGAGTGCCGGGGAAGACCGTCTCGGCGTACGTCGATCTCGCGTCGGATCTCGAGGCGGCCGTCTCCGGTGCCGTCCGATTCGACGAGTACGCGCAGATCCTGTACGCGACAGACGGGAGCATCTACCAGGCGCGGCCGGCGGGCGTCGTCTACCCGACGGATATCGACGACGTCCGCGCGGCCGTCGAGATCGCCATCGAGCACGAGACGCCGATTCTCCCGCGCGGTGCGGGGTCGTCGCTCGCGGGCCAGACCGTCGGACCGGGCTGTGTCGTCCTCGACATGTCCCGACACATGGACGGGCTGCTCGAGATCGACGCCGAGGCACAGCGAGCGCGAATCCAGCCGGGAATCGTCCAGGACGACCTTGAGGACGAACTCGCCGACGTGGGGCTGAAGTTCGCCCCCGATCCGGCCTCCTCGAACCGCTCGACCGTCGGTGGCGGGATCGGGAACAACTCCACCGGTGCGCACTCCGTCCGGTACGGAATCACGGACGCCTACACCGAGGAAGTGAAAGCCATCCTCCCCGACGGCTCGCTGTTGCACGCCCGCGAGATCGTCCTCGACGGCGACGAGTACGACGAGATCGTCTCGAAAGACGACTGCGAGGCCGAGATCTACGAGACCGTCCGCGGGCTCATAGAGGAGAACGAAGCGGCGATCGAGGCCCGCTATCCCGAACTCAAACGGCGGGTCAGCGGCTACAATCTCGACCGCGTCATCTACGAGAACGACGACGGCGAGACGGTCATCAATCTCTCGAAGCTCTACGTCGGCAGCGAGGGGACCCTCGGCGTCATCGTCGAGGCGACTGTTGGGCTCGTGACCGTCCCAGAGGAGACGGCGCTCGCGCTGTACTTCTTCGAGGACCTTGTCGACGCCATGAAAGCCGTCCCGGAGGCGCTCGAGTTCGACGTCAGCGCCGTCGAGCTGATGGACGACGAGGTGTTCCGGCTGGCCGCCGAGTCCGACGGCTACAGCAAGTACGCCGAGCCGATCCCCGAGGGGACGGCGGCGGCGCTCATGCTCGAATACGACTCCGAGCTGCACGACGACTTCGAGGCGGCGGTCGAGACGACGAACGCCCACTTCGTCGAGGACGGCGACGCCTTCGACGTCCTCGAAGCGTACACCGACGAGGACCAAACGGACATCTGGTCGCTCCGGAAGGCCGCGATTCCGCTGTTGATGGGGCTGCAGGGCGATCCCAAGCCGTACCCATTCATCGAGGACGCGACGGTGCCGCCGGAGGAGTTAGCGGAGTACGTCGTCGGCTTCGAGGAGGTGCTGGAGGATCACGACACGTCGGCGGCGTACTTCGCCCACGCGGGAAGCGGAACGCTGCACATCCGACCCATACTGAATCTCAAGGAGGAGGAGGGCATCGAGAAGATGCACTCGATCACCGACGACGTGACTGATCTGGTGTTGAAACACCACGGCGCGTTCTCCGGCGAACACGGCGACGGGATGGCCCGAACCGAGTTCAACCCGAAGATGTACGGCGAGGACCTCTGGAACGCGTTCAAGCGGGTCAAGACGGCGTTCGACCCCGAGTGGTTCATGCATCCCGGAAACGTCGTCTACCGCGACAGCCCCGAGGATGTCGGCCCTGACAACGACCGCGGCGTCGGCGCTGACATGCGCGAGAACCTCCGTTACGGACCGAATTACCAATCCCTGGAGCCGCAGACGAAACTGGACTTCTCCGAAGAGGGCGGCTTCTCGCACCTCGTCGAACTCTGCAACGGCTGTGGGACCTGCCGACAGACCGACGAGAACACGATGTGTCCGACGTTCCGCGCTTCGCGCGAGGAGGTCCAAGCGACCCGCGGCCGCGCGAACACGCTGCGTGCGGCTATCAGCGGCGAGCTCCCGGAGGACGAGATCTACTCCGACCGCTTCCAGAAGGAAGTGCTCGACCTCTGCGTCGGCTGTAAGGGGTGTAAGTCGGACTGCCCGACCGGCGTCGATTTCGCGAAGCTGAAAGCCGAGGTCAAGCACAAATATCACGAAGAGGAGGGGACGAGCCTCCGATCGAAGCTGTTCGGCAACGTCGACCGCGTCAACGCGGTCGGCAGCGCGCTCGCCCCGGTCTCGAACTGGGCGCAGCGCCTCCCCGGCTCCGACCTGATTGCCGAGAAGGTGCTCGGGATCGCGCCGGAGCGCGACCTCCCGACCTTCTCGAACGAGACGCTCGTCGGCTGGTTCGAATCCCGCGGGCCACAGGTCGCCGAGGCCGACGCCGAGGATACCGTCCTCCTCTTTCCCGACACCTACACGAACTACAACTATCCGGCCCCTGGCAAGGCCGCGGTCGAACTGCTCGAAGCCGCCAACGTCCACGTTCGCGTCGCCGACAAGAACGAGGTCGCCGCGAGCGGGCGGGCGGCCTTCTCGATGGGGCTGCTTGACGAAGCGGAGGAGCGCGCCCAAACGAACCTCGACGCGCTGCTGCCCTATGTCGAGGACGGCTGGTCCGTGCTCTTCGTCGAGCCCTCCGACGCCGTGATGTTCCAAGACGAGTACGTCGATCTGCTCTCGGACGACCGCGTCGAGGACCTCGCCGTCGCCGCCTACGGCGTCTGCGAGTACCTCAACACCTATCGGGTCACCGACGACGTCGAGTTCGATGCCCCCGGTGAGTATCTGACGTATCACGGCCACTGTAATCAGAAGGCGCTCAATCGCGACCACCACGCCGCAGCCGCGCTGTCGGCGGCCGGCTACGAGGTCGACGCGCTCGACTCCTCGTGTTGCGGAATGGCCGGCTCGTTCGGCTACGAGGACGAACACTACGAACTCTCAAAAGCGATCGGCGAGATCCTCAACGAGAAAGTTCGTGAGAGCCCCGGGAGCGAGGTCGTCGCCCCCGGTGCGTCCTGTCGATCCCAGCTGTCCGACGACGACTTCGAGGGCGAACGCCCCGCCCACCCCGTCGAGAAGCTCCACGAAGCGCTGGCCTGATCGGCTCGAGATTCGCGTCGGCCTTTGCCCCGAGACGCCACGCTTTTAGCCCGATCGACGCCTACCCGACGGTATGCCCAGACCACGCGAGGAGTTCGACGACCTCCGCGAGTTCGAGTTTCGCGACCCCGAGGAGGTACTCGACGCCGAGCAGTTGTACACCGTCTACGAGATCGCCCGCCTGTTACAGGGGCTCGCCCCCGGCACCGATCTCGACCCCGCGACGGAGGATATCCTCCTCGATTGGGCGATCCCGTGGATGCTCGACCACAGCGAGTCGTTCGTGTTCGCCGAACCCGAGGCCGACGACGAACCGGGGTACTACGGCCTCCGATGAAACTGCTCGTCGCCGGTAGCGCGGAGGTCGACGCCGGCAAGACGACGTTCACCACGGGGCTGATCGAGCGGACGGGGGTCCGCGGCTACAAACCGCGCGCCGGGAACGGCTACTGGTACGATCAGGGCGACTACCGGCGCGCCGTCGACGAGGGGCGACTCTACGGCAAGGACGCGAAGAAGATCGCGGCGGCGAACGGTGACGTGCGCCCCGAGGCGATCAACCCCGTTCACCGACTCTGGCTCCCCACGCCCGGTCGGGGAAAGGGGATCTTGGGCCGCGACGGCCGACGTTTTCTGTTCGATCGCGTGACGCGTGATTCGGACGACACGTACGTCGTCAACGGGCAGACGGAGATCCCGCCGGCGGCCGAACGGGCGTTTCCGCTCGACTCGGCACCCAACGTGGGGTCGCTGTCCGAGCTCAACGAGCTAATGGCCGATTGTCACGCGCCCGCACTCGGTGCGCTCGCCGAGGAGATCGAAACGCGCGACGGCGCGATCGTCGAGTCCTACGCGGACATCGCCCGCCCGCTCTCGGCGTTCGTCCCGGACGCCGTCGCGGTCGTCGAGCCGCGTCGATGCCGGATATACGACGGCGGGCGGTACGCGAAGGCCTGCGACGTGGCGAGCGGCAGCGCCCACGAGGGCAGACTGGAGGAGCGTGTCGAGTCGGTCGTCGGGCTTCTCGACCCGGAGGCGTCGGTCACGTTGCCGGCGCTGTCGAGTGAGGAACGGGACGATCGGACCGTCATCGCCGACGCGTACCAAGACGCCTACGATGCACTTCTCGCGTCGGTCTGACGGTGAGGCGACGGGCACGCCGCGGCCCGGTTCGACGCTCTTAAGTAGCTCATTCCCGTCGCTGCGAACGAGACAGGCGTAGCCTGTTTCACGCCGTAGTAGCTCGTAAGGCTCCAACTACGGAGGTGAACGATGGCAGATTCGATAGAGGACGCAGTATCCCGCGCACTAAGCGATGCACCCGAGCGGAACTTCCGCGAGACGGTGGACCTCGCTATCAACCTGCGCGACATTGACCTAGCAGACCCCAACAACCGGGTGGACGAGAGCATCGTCCTACCATCGGGTACGGGCCAGGACACGCGTATCGTTGTCTTCGCGGAGGGCGAAACCGCCCTCCGAGCCGAGGACGTCGCAGACGAAGTACTCGACAGCGACGACCTCGAAGACCTCGGAGACGACGATAACGCGGCGAAAGATCTAGCCGACGAGACGGACTTCTTCATCGCGGAGGCCAACATGATGCAGAACATCGGTCGCTACCTCGGGACCGTGCTCGGTCCCCGGGGGAAGATGCCGACCCCGCTGCAACCCGACGACGACGTCGTCGAGACGGTCAACCGGATGAAGAACACCGTTCAGGTCCGCTCCGGCGAGCGACGCACGTTCCACACGCGCGTCGGCGCCGAGGACATGAACGCTGACGATATCGCCACCAACATCGACGTCATCCTGCGCCGACTGTTCACGGACCTCGAGAAGGGCCCCCAGAACATCGATACGGTGTACGTGAAGACGACGATGGGTCCGGCGGTGGAGGTGCCCGCATGAGCGCCGAGGCGGAACGCAAGACCGAGACGATCCCACAGTGGAAACGCGAGGAGATCGACTCGATCGTCGAGTTCCTCGAGACCTATGGATCGATCGGCATCGTCGACATCACGGGGATTCCGAGCCGCCAGTTGCAGGACATGCGCCGTGAACTTCACGGCACTGCGGCCCTGCGCGTCTCGAGGAACACCCTGATCGTGCGAGCGCTCGAGAACGTCGACGGGCTCGAAGACCTCGTCGAACACGTCGAGGGACAGATCGGGTTGATCGGCACGAACGACAACCCGTTCGGGCTCTACCAACAGCTCGAAGCCTCGAAGACCCCCGCCCCGATCAACGCCGGGGAGGTCACGCCGAACGACATCGTCATTCCGGAAGGCGACACTGGCGTCGATCCGGGGCCGTTCGTCGGCGAACTCCAGACGGTCGGAGCGAACGCTCGGATCGACGGCGGGTCGATCAAGGTCGTCGAGGACTCGACGGTGCTCTCGGCCGGCGAGGAGGTTTCGGCCGATCTCGCGAACGTCCTCAGCGAACTCGGTATCGAACCCAAAGAGGTCGGACTCGACCTCCGTGGCGTGTTCTCCGAAGGCGTGCTGTTCTCGCCGGAGGAGCTCGACATCGACGTCGACGAGTACGTCGCGGACCTCCAGTCCGCATCCAGCGCCGCACGCAACCTCTCTATCAATGCCGAGTATCCGACGACGCGAACCGCGCCGGCGATGCTCGCGAAGGCGGCCGGCGAGGCGAAGTCCGTCGGTCTGTCGGCGGCGATCGAAAGCCCCGACCTGGCCGACGATCTCGTCTCGAAGGCCGACGCGCAAGTTCGCGCGCTCGCGGCCGCGATCGACGACGAAGAGGCGTTGCCTGAGGAACTCCGCGGCGTCGAGGCCGCCGCTCCCGCGGCGGAGCCGGCCGACGACGATGACGACGCGGACGAAGACGGCGATGCCGACGCAGCAGACGAATCGACTGAAGAAGACGACGCCGAGGACGACGCCGACGACGGCGGCGATGCGCTCGGTAACATGTTCGGGTAACTACCAATGGAATACGTTTACGCAGCACTCATCCTGCACGAAACTGACGAAGAGATCAACGAAGACAACCTGACCGGCGTGCTCGAAGCCGCCGGCGTCGACGTCGAAGAATCCCGCGTCAAGGCGCTCGTCGCCGCGCTAGAGGACGTCGACATCGAGGAGGCCATCGAGACGGCCGCCGCGGTTCCGGCCGCGGGTGCCGGCGGTGCCGCCGCGGGCGGTGCCGACGACGGCGACGCAGAGGCCGAGGCCGAAGAGGAGGCTGAGGAAGCCGACGCTGAGGAAGAAGACGAAGAGGAAGACGACGACGGCGGCGAAGGTCTCGGCGAGCTGTTCGGCTAAACGCGGCACTCGACGTTTTATTTTATTTCGAGCGCGTAGCGGCGCGGCTTCGGTCCCGGCCGGAGAGCCGAGGACGCCTCCGAGTTTCATTTGTTGAGAACCCCCGACGGTACTGAAATCGTACGGCGGTGAATGGCTATATGTGCGATACGATAGCGTGTGAACGTACATATGGCACGCGTTCGTACTGTACGTATCGACGGTAGACGGTGCCCCCGTTGACTCTCCCGCATAACATGAGTGGATTGATTCGCCGGTATCTGGTCGTTTGCCTGCGGTTTCTCCCCTTTTCGCTCGCGTTTCTCAGGGATCGCCGACGATACGTACTGTTCGGCCCCAGACGGAACGTCTCCGACGGGGAACACCGACGGAGGGCCGAACGGATCCGCGACACGATGCTCGAACTCGGCCCGACGTTCATCAAGATCGGACAGGTGCTCTCGACGCGCCCCGACATCGTCCCGCCGATCTACGCCGAGGTGTTTCAAACGCTCCAAGACGAGATCCCCGAAGACGCGGGGGGAGATCCCAAGCAGATCGTCGCGAACGAGCTCGGCACCGAACTCGACCCGTCGACACTCGACCCGATCGCCGGTGGGTCGCTCGCGTACGTCTATACCGCCCGCTACCGAGAGGAGCGAATCGCGCTGAAGGTACGCCGTCCGGGCCTGAAACCCCTCATCGAGCGCGACCTCCGGGTCGTTCGTGGGCTGATTCCGCTGGTCGGTCTCTTTGCGGCCGAACGCCAGCAGTATTCGGTCCGGAACGCTGCCGACGACTTCGAGGAGATCATCTCGAACGAGCTGGACTTCGACCGGGAGCGACGGATCATGGACGAAATCGGAGCGAATCTCGCCGCCGACGACCGAGTCGTCATTCCGGACACCTACGAGCGGCTGTCCTCGGAGCGAGTGTTGGCGATGGAGTATCTGACCGGCCGAAAGGTCACCGACGAGGACGCGTTCGACGACCTCGACGTCACGCCACACGAGATAGCGACCCGAATCCTCGAAGTGTACTTACGGATGGGTCTCGTCGATGGTGTCTTCCATGCAGACCCCCATCCCGGCAACCTCGCGGTCACCGACGACGGTCGCCTCCTACTCTTCGACTTCGGTATGAGCGAATGCATCACGGCCACCGTCCAAGAGAACATCGCCGGGCTCTACCGGGCGCTCGTTCGCCGCGACGTCGATGGAATGACCGACGCGCTCATCGCCCTCGACGTTCTCGAACCGCACGTAAACCGTGCCAAAGTCAGCCGGGTACTCGAACTCGTCATCGAGAACCTCGAGGGACGAGCGGAGATCACCTGGCGGACTATCATCACCGAGCTGACGACGAGGCTCCGGGCGTTCCCGTTTCGCATCCCGCCGGACGTGATGTTACTCATCAGGGTCGGAACCGTCGGGGAGGGCGTCTGCCGGCAACTCGATCCGGAATTTGACTTCCTCGCGGTCGTTCGCTCGTTCCTCATCGAATACGGTTTTCTCGAGAGCGAGCTCGATGCGATCCTCGAAGCGACCTGGGCAGACGTGCAGCAATCGTTTCCCGCTCTCGTTCGGCTTCCGACGCGCGTCGACCGGACGCTCTCCCGCCTCGAACGCGGCGAGTTGACGCTTCGAGCCGACCCCACCGTCGAAACTGGAGTCGGCGATCGAAACCTGGGATATGCGGTCCTCGCCGGGTCGACTCTCGTCACGGCCGCTATTTTGGCGTTCCACGATCGCCCCTACGAGATCCCCGTCCTCCTCGCCGCCATCGCGTTTCTCATCGTCTACCTCGCCCGTCGCCGAACGTCGACGTGACGGGGCTCGCGTACCACGGTCGCGAGGGTCACTGGCGTACACCGCTCTCGCCCCCCGAGACGGCGCGTGTCCGGACCGCCCAGATCCGCCCAATTTCACCCGAAGCTTGACAACTGGATGTGGAGTACCCACGAGGTGGGATGGTCGAGATCGTCGGCTCACTCTTCATTCGTCTCCTCGTCGCCGTCGGCATCGGGGCGCTCATCGGACTGGAACGAGAACAGGCGGAGTCCGGCGGAACGTTTGCGGGCAGTCGCACGTTTCCGCTTCTCGCCCTAATCGGCGCCATCGTACAGGCGTTCTTTCCCGGACTGCTCGCCTCGGCGCTGCTCGTCACCGCGATCCCGCTGACGGTCGCGTACATCGCGAAGGTCCTGACGGAAGGCGATATCGGACTCACAACGGTGGTCGCTGCCGTGCTCACCGTTCTCCTCGGAGCGCTCACGGTCGCCTCGGAGCGCGGAACGCTCGTCGCCATCATCGTCGGTGGGATCGTTACGGTACTCCTGTCCGCGAAGCCGACGATTCATCGGCTGGTCGACCGGATCGACGAGCGCGAACGCCGCGCCTCGATGAAGTTCATCCTCGTCGTCGTGGTCGTTCTACCGCTCCTGCCGGATCGCGAACTGGAAGTCCTGTACGGGCTCAATCCGCGATTCATCTGGATCATGGTCGGATTCGTCACGGGACTGAGCTTCGTCGCCTACATCTTGAGTCGGGTCGTCGGCGCCAAACGTGGGATCGCTCTGACCGGCATTCTCGGTGGGTTCGTCTCCTCGACCGCGACGACCGTCTCGATGGCCGGACGGACGCGAGAGAGCCCCGATCTCTACGGGATCGGGACGTTCTCGATCGTCGTCGCGTCGATCGCTATGTTCCCTCGAGCGCTCGTCGAGGTCGCCGTCGTCAACCCCTCGCTGCTCCCTCGACTCCTCGTCCCGCTCGGGGCGATGACCGGTCTCGGAGTTCTCGTCTCGGCGGTCGCGTACTGGGACTCACAGACAGACTCGGGAACCGAGGCCAATCTCGAGAATCCGTTCCGACTCCGCCCGGCGCTGTTTTTCGGCGCCGTCTTCGCGATCGTCCTCTTGGTGTCCCAATCGGCTCACTCGTGGTTCGGCGTTTCGGGGGTCTACGCGACGGCATTCCTCTCGGGGCTGGCCGACGTGGACGCGATCACGCTCACGCTGAGCACGCTCGAGGCCGACGGCGAGATATCCGCCTCGGTCGCGACCACGGGTATCGTCATCGGCGCCATCGCGAACACGCTCACGAAGATCGGACTCGCGTGGCTGTTGGGAACCGCGGCGCTCGGCCGGCGAGTGACGGTCTCCCTCGGGGCCGTTTCGGCCCTCGGCGTCGCCGCCGTCGCCCTCTGATCAACCGTCACGACCGCGGACGTGGCCTCACGGCGCATGTCGGTCATTCAGCGGCTCGGGGGCTGAACGACGTCACCCAGCATTTTCATCTCGCCCCACGGTGCGTGGTAAGACGTTCTAAGTTGCTGAGAAGGACCCTTACGGTACTTGTGCTCACGTACCGAACTCTGACGTGGAGGCAACAGCAATGCCGATTCAAGATCTTGCCCGAGAAGACGTCATCCGATCGACCCCCGAGACACCGGTTTCGGAGCTCGCCCAGCAGATGCGAGACGAAAACGTGGGAAGTGTGGTCATCGAGAACGAGAACAGTCCGGCCGGGATCGTCACCGATCGCGATCTGACGACTCGCGTACTCGCCGAAGAGGTGAACCCTGACGACCAGACCGCCAACGACGTCATGTCGACGGACCTGTGTGCTGTCGGCCCAGACACGGGTTTTTACGAGGCTGCACAGATGATGAGCGAAAACGGCGTGCGTCGCCTGCCCGTTTGCGACGAGACTAACGAACTCGTGGGGATCATCACTGCCGACGACCTGACCGAACTCCTCTCGGACGAAACTCAGCAGCTGGCGTCGGTTATTCGAGCACAACGACCCGAATACTAGCGGTCGCACCCGCGCGTGGCGGGCCGCCGCCTCGATTTTCCCGTGGCGTATTGCGGATGCCCGTCGGGGTGTCAGCGGGACGCTTTGATCCCGACGAAGGAGCCCTCGCCGTACCCCGAGTCGATCGGCTCGGGTTCGTCGGTCTCGTCCGGCCGGTGGTAGATCGTCTGCACGAACTCGAACGCCGAGAACCCCGCCGTTTCGAGCGCCTCGACCAGTTCGTCGGTCGAGACGAACACGGCGTCCCGATAAAACGGGCTTTCCGACTGCTCTTCTTGGTACATCCGACCGACGGGGCTGTCCCTGTCGATGTATCCGATGACGAGCTCGCCACTCGGACGCAGGATCCGTCGCGCCTCGGCCAGCGTCTGGGGGATATCGTCGACGAAACAGATCGTCGTGACGATCAGCGCCGTGTCGAACGTCCCGTCGTCGAACGGGAGGCGTTCGGCGACCCCTCTGACGACTTCGATATCGCGTTTGCGAGCCAACGAAAGCATGCCAATCGCCGGGTCGAGTCCGACCTGCATTCCGAGCGGGGCGGCGAACCGGCCGCTCCCGACGCCGATCTCGATTCCGATCCCCGGCCGTGGGATCAGTCGCTCGAGCGCCTCGACCTCCGATCGGTAGGCCGCCTCGTGCGCGTCGAACCACCCCTCGTATCGTTCGGTGTATCGCTCGAACGGCTGTGATTTCGGCATGGTGGTCTTTGGATCGACAGGCCCTTACGAGTACTGGCGGCCGCGCAGTCGCGAACGTTCGCGGAGCCCCCGTCCGTGTGTCGCGTTTCACCCATCCACATCAGTTAGCACGGCTCGTCGTCGCCACGGTTTATATACCACGACGCGGCCACTTCCCTTCGATGGAGGTGACATTGGCCCCGGCGGCGACCGCAGTTGCGCTTTGTTTCGTCGCTGGCGGCGTCGCGCTCGGGGCGATCAGCGGACTCGTGCCTGGCCTGCACGCGAACAACATGGCGCTGCTGTTAGCTGGCGTCGCGCCGTCGATTCCGGGACCGCCGCTGTACGTCGGGATGGCGATGCTCGCGGCCGGCGTCGTCCACACGTTCCTCGAGATCGTCCCGACGCTCGCGCTCGGCGTGCCCGATCCGGCGATGGCGGTCGCGGCGCTGCCGGGACATCGGCTCGTGTTGGAGGGTCGCGGTCGGGAAGCGTTGCGGCTGTCGGCACTGGGTAGCGCCGCGGCGGTCGCCCTCGCAGCCCCGCTCGCGATCCCGATCACCCGCGCGATGGTTCGGCTCTGGCCGACGCTTCGAGCGAATCTGCCGCTCGTCCTCGGGTGCGTCGCCCTGACGCTGATCGCGACCGAACGCGGCGTCGCGTCCAAGGTCGTCGGTGCCGTCTCGTTCGCGTTGAGCGCGCTGTTGGGGATCGGAACGCTCGATATCTCCCCGGAGGCGCCGCTCGCGGCCGGCGGGATGCTCGCGCCGCTTTTCGCCGGGCTGTTCGGCGCGCCGGTGCTCATCGACGCGATCGGCGGCGACGGCGTCCCGCCGCAAGACGGGGCCGGAATCACCGCCTCGAAACGGAGCGTGTTCGGGCTGTCGGGGCTTGGCACAGTCGCCGGCGCGATCGTGGGGTACGTCCCAGCGGTGTCGAGCGCCGTTGCGGCGACGCTCGCGCTCCTCGCGGTTCCGGGGCGCTACGGCGCGAGGGGCTTTATCGTCGCGACATCGGGCGTCAATACGGCCAACACCATCTTCGCCCTCTTCGCGCTCGTCGCGCTCGGATCGCCGCGAACCGGCGTGCTCGTCGCCCTCGAATCTGCGTCGGTGCCGCTGTCGATTCCCCATCTGCTCGCCGCAGTCGTGATCGGAGCGAGCGCCGGGCTTCTGGGCGTCGTAACGCTCGGTGACCGGTATCTCGTCGCAGTCGGTCGATTGGATCCCACCAGCCTGTCCGTGGCGCTGCTTTGTGCGCTCGCCGGCATTTCGTTTCTGTTCGCGGGGGGTGTCGGCGTCGGTGCGTACGCCGCCGCGACTGTCGTCGGGCTCGTCCCGGCGCGGTTTCGCGCCCGACGAGCGAACCTCATGGGGGTGCTCATCGGGCCGATCATCGTCGGGTGACGTCTCTGCGACGATCAGAGCCGATACGTCGGGCCGTCGTCGGTGTCTTGGACCTCGACGCCGAGGGCTTCGAGATCGTCGCGGAGGTCGTCGGCACGGTCGTAGTTGCCCTGCTCGCGCTCGCGCGCTCTGAGTTCGAGCACCAATTCGACGAGTTCACCCGCGAGCGTCGCCTCTCCCTCCGCGCCCCCGTCGAAATCGAAGCCGAGGACGTCCCCGCCGAACGCCTCGAACGCCTCGATCGATCGCCGGAGCCCACGGTAGTCGTACTCGTCGGCCTCGTCGAGGTGGCGGTTCGCCGCGGCGGCGAGATCGAACAGCGCCGCCAGCGCCTTTCGCGTGTTGAAATCGTCGTTCATCGCGTCGGTGAACGCCGCTCGCGCCTCGTCGACGGCCTCGCAGAGTGGCGATTTGACCTTCGTTCGGGCGTCGGGGCCGTCGGCCGCGGCGACGATCCGGTCGTAGGCCGTCTCGAGTCTGTCCCACCGTTCGAGCGCCTCCTCGATCGCGGCCTCGCTGTAGGTCTGCGTCGAGTTGTACGAGGCTGAAACGAAGAACATCCGGAGCGGGTTGACGCCGAAGCGCTCGACGGCCTCGCCGACGGGGATGAAGTTCCCGAGGCTCGAGGACATCTTCTCGTCACCCATCTGGAAGAGATCGGCGTGCAGCCAGTACCGGGCGAACCGCTCGCCGGTCGCCGCCTCGCTCTGAGCGATCTCGTTTTCGTGGTGCGGGAAGACGAGATCGCGGCCGCCCATGTGGATGTCGATCGAACTGTCGAGGTGCGTCATCGACATCGCCGAACACTCGATGTGCCACCCCGGGCGACCTTCGCCCCACGGCGAGTCCCAGGTCTCGCCCTCGGGCGCGTCGCAGTCGTACTCGCGGTCGTCACGTCGGTGCTCGGCGACCGCGCTCTCGGAGACGCCGTCGGCCTTCCACAGGGCGAAATCGGACGGGTGGCGCTTCTCGGAGCGCTCTTCCTCGATGCCTTGGGCCTCGACGTCCTCGATCGACTGGTTCGAGAGCTTCCCGTAGTTGGGGAACTCCGTCACGTCGAAGTAGACGGAGCCGTTCGACTCGTAGGCGTACCCGCGGTCTTCGAGCGTCTCTATGAGCTCGATGATCTCGGGAATGTGCTCGGAGACGCGGGGGTACACCTCGGCGCGCTCGAGATTGAGCGATCGCATGTCCGCGAGCAACTGCCCGATGAACGTGCGAGCGACGGCCGATTCGTCGTTGCCGAACGTTTCGCCGTCGCGGCGCTCGCCGATGCGAGCGACGATCTTCTCGTTCACGTCGGTGATGTTCTCGACGTGTCGGACGCCGTAGCCGAGGTGTTCGAGCCAGCGGTGGATCACGTCGACGTGGACCCACGTCCGAGCGTGGCCGAGGTGGGCGTAATCCGACACCGTCAGGCCGCAGTAGTAGAGGAGAACGTCGTCGGGGTCGGCCGGTTCGAACGCCTCACGTTCGCCCGAGAGCGTGTTCGACAGACGGAGCGTCATTGTCGGAGCCTCGCTCGGCGTCGGTTTCAATGCGTCGCTTACGGGTTCGAAAGTGCGTCCTCGACGAGGCGGACGGCGTCCGGTCCCGCCCGCCGCTCGACGACGACTGCGACGTGGCCGTCGGTGCCGGCGGCCGCGATAGCGTTGATTTCGGCCGTTCGAAGGCGACCCAACACCACTTCGAGGTCTGGGAGTTCGACCTTACCGACCGCGACGATCGCCGTCAGATCGCCGCCGTCATCGACGAAGGTCCGATCGCCGATCGACAGCAACCCGCCGTTCGCTTCCTCACCGCTGTCCTCGTCGACGCTCTCGACCCCGGATTTCATCGAGACGCTGACGCGTCGCGTCGTTCGTTCGAGCGCGTCGAGTTCCTCCGCGTACCGACGGAGGGCAGCCGCGACGGCTTCGATATCGCCGACGCCGAGAAATCGCGCCGCGGCGGTGTAGTTGACGATGTTCGCTCTGAGTGCAGTGTGTAAGAACGGGTGTTCGCGGACGGCGGCCCGCGTCTCGGCGGCGACGGTCATATCGAGGCCTCGCTCGCGGCGTTGAAGGGAGTGTCGGTCGCACGTGGGACGGGCTGCAGTCGTCGGAATTTCCCGAAGGCCCTAAGGCCGTCCTCGCCCACTCATAACGCATGCAAGCGCTCGTTATCGTCGCCCACGGATCCCATCTGAACCCCGACGCGAGTACCCCGACGTACGATCACGCCGACACGATTCGGGAGACCGGCGTCTTCGACGAGGTACGGACGGGCTTTTGGAAGGAGGAGCCGTCCTTTCGCGAGGTGCTTCGAACGGTCGAGAGCGACGAGGTGTACGTCGTCCCGCTTTTCATCTCGGAGGGCTACTTCACCGAGGAGGTGATCCCCCGCGAACTCCGGCTCGACGGGTGGGACCTCGACGAGTGGGACTCCGACGGCACGAGCGCGACCCACGCCACCTTCGAGGCGACGGACGTCGGCAAGACGGTCCACTACTGCGGGCCAGTCGGCACCCACGACGCGATGAGCGACGTGATCGTCCGGCGCGCCGAGAGTGTGACCGGTGATCCGGACGTCGGCCCCGGCTTCGCGCTGGCGGTCGTCGGGCACGGCACCGAGCGCAACGAGAACTCCGCGAAAGCGGTCCACCTCCACGCCGACCGGATCGCGGATATGGATCGCTTCGAGGAAGTGAAGGCGCTGTTCATGGACGAGGATCCCGAGATCGACGATGTGACCGAGTTCTTCGAGACGACGGACGTCGTCGTCGTCCCGCTGTTCGTGGCCGACGGCTACCACACCCAGGAGGACATCCCCGAGGATATGGGGCTGACCGACGACTACCGGACCGGCTGGGAGACGCCAGCCGAGGTCGACGGCCACCGGATCTGGTACGCCGGCGCGGTCGGCACCGAGGCGCTGACCGCCGACGTCGTCATCGAGCGGGCGGCCGACGCCGGGGCGGACGTCGGAAGCGCGATCGAGGACGTCCGCCGTCGGACCGGCGAGGCGACGCCCGACACCGAAGCGGGGGCGGGTGACTGACGTGAACGACGAACAACTCGATGCCCTGGTGATGGCCGCCGAGTCGGGCGTCGCGTGCGACGGCTTGATCGTCGAGCGCGAGGCCGACGGCTATCGATTCGAGACGCCGGATGCGACACACACCGGGCTCTCTGAACCCGAACTTCGGACGATCGCGTCGGAGAACCCGTGGTTCGTCTCGAACTGGCACGTCTGGAACCGAACCGACCGGCCGGACACCGAGCGGGCGTTTCTCAGACATCTCGAGGGGGCGGACGAACGTTCCGTCCCGGCGCGTTACGAGACGTTCGCCGACGGCGCAGTCGTCGCGTCGTGGGGGCAACTCCGGATCGATATCGGCCTCGCGTCGGATGGGAACCGAACCTACACCGTCCGAAATGAGGCCGACGGCGACCGGCGACCGGAGTCGCTCGACGTGTTGACCGATCCGCTCGACGCACGAGAACTCATCAAAACCGACGATCGGGGGCGATACCGGCCGCTGAAAACCGCGCCAACGCTGCCCACTGGGTGGGCGTTCGTCGACCTCGATGGTCGCTCGCTCGCCGAGACCGTCGAGTACGTCTACCCCGCGACGATCGCCAACTGGTATCTCGAACGGCGGGGGGAGTTGGATGTGAGTAACTGGCGCGAGACGATGGAACGACAAAGCGGCATCTACGGCGTGATCAAGACCTGGGACCGCGGCGAGGGCCACGAACACGTCGAGTGGGTCGCCGAAGCCTGCTGTGCGGACAGTCAGTGTCTCAAGCGCCGCGAGTGGCAGTACGACGACGACACCGATCTCGCGGTCGACGGTGGCGACGGGCAGTTCCCCTGCCGCGAACCGTGTTCGCTCGTCGTCACCGCGGCGCGCAAGTGGACGCAGCTCGAGGCCGAACGGGAGCGGACCTACGAGTTCGATCTGACGCCGAGCGAGAAAGCGCAGATCGAGGCGATCATCGACGCGGTCGCCGACGGCGAGGCAGACGATATCCGCGAGGCGGACATCTACGAGGGTGCCAATCGCTACCGGACGAGGTTCCTCCGAGCGAAGCGATTCGACGAGGAGGGGCGGCTGTGCGGCGTTCCGACCGGCGAGGACTAACCGAGCAGGTAGTACGCGGCCGCCGCACAACAGGCGGCGGCGACGATCGACAATCCCCCGATGACGACGTCGATGCCGCCGCCGGTGAACACCGCGCCGACGGCGAGGACGAGCGCGACGCTGCCGAGCGCGACGACCGGGACGAGTTTGGCCAACGGCGGTAGCTCCGGCTCTGAGTCGCGGTTCGGTTTGCCGAGTTCTGGATCGACGCGGACCGTTCCGTTCGCGGCCGTCCGGTCGACCGTCACGTCCACGTAGTGCGTCTCCTGGCCGTGACCGACGACGACTTTGAGCTTGCCGCGGATCGTATCGCTGGGCCATCTAGACGGCTCTCTCGTCTCGACAGTTATACTGCGGCTCTCACCGGCTTCGACGTAGTGGTTCGTCGCCCCGATCCGGGCGATCTCCGAGAGTCGGTCGTCGAGGTTGAGATGGACGTGTGCCGCCTCGCCGTGGTTGTGTACCCTGACGGCGAACGGGCCGCTGGCTTCGAACTCCGTCGGGACGGCGAGCGTGTGTAGCCCGTCACGGTTGACCGCGACGGCGAGCGAATCCGTCACGTGGTCACACACTCCCGGTGAGTTTAAAAAGTGTACTGGTCGTTTCCTACGCCGTCGCCTCGTCGCGCATGTCCGGCGGGAGGAGATTCGGGATGCCGTCCTCGATCGGGTACTCCTCGCCGCACTCGGTGCAGATGAGCCGCCCCTCGAGGATCTCTTCGTCGTCCTCGCGGATGACTTCGAGTTCGAGTTCGGCCTTGTCCAGGGGGCAGCACAGAATGTCCAAAAGCGTCTCCTTCATACCCACGTCTCCGGCGGCGGCGATGAAAAGTATGGCGGGTCGCTGCTCGTCGTCCGCTTCGACCGGATCGCCGGCCGACACCGTCAGCTACTACACGCCGTCGGCGCAACCGTCGGCCGTGACTGGCGGTACCTACACACTCTGTATCGACCTGCGCTGGCCCGTGACAATCGAGATTGGCGCACTCGGGGAACACCGGCTCCCGGCCGGCACATACGCCTACACCGGCAGCGCATTCGGAACCGGCGGCTTCAGTCGCGTCGATCGTCACTACGATCTCGCGGCCGGAAAAAACGAGACGCGTCACTGGCACATAGACTACCTGCTCGGGCACGACGCCGCCACGGTCGCCGGGGACGTTCGGACGCCGGAAGCGGACGTCGAATGTGCCGTCGCGGACCAGCTACCGCCGTCACCGGTCCCGGGATTCGGCGCGTCCGACTGCGACTGTTCGACACATCTCGCCTATGATGAGGACGGGGATCGGCTTCGCGAGGCCGTCGCGTCGGCGCATCGTCGCGCGAAGGCGGGCGAGTGAGGGCTCGCTAGGCGCGCGCTGCGGCCGTCACGTAGATCCCCGCGAGGACGACGAGTCCGCCGGCGACCGTCGCTGAGCCGGGCGTTTCGCTCAGCAAGAGCAACGCGAGGATCGTCGCCCCGACGGGTTCGCCTAACAACGAGACGCTGACCACCGAGGACTCGACGTGTTCGAGCGCCCAGTTGATCACGGTGTGACCGAACAGTCCCGGACCGACCGCGAGGGCGAAAAACAGGAGCCACTCGCGACGGCCGTAGCCGGTCAACGGGAGGTCCTGTGCGACCGCAACGGCGAAAAGCGTGAGCGCGCAGGCGGTGTAGACTACGAGAACGTACGGAACGACGGCGACGCGCTGGCGGAGCGATCGCCCCGCGAGCACGTACACGGCCGCCATGAACGCCCCGAGGACGGCGAGTCCGTTGCCGTAGAGCGGCCGGGACCCCGCCACCGCCGCGCCGGCGAGAAACTCTCCGGCCGACATCGCGACCATGCCGGCGATGGCGACCGCGATGCCGAGCGCCTTTCGCGTCCCGATTCGCTCGTGCAAAAACGCCGCCGCGCCGACGGCGACAAAAAGCGGCTGCGACTGCACCAGCGTGACGCTCGCGGCGACGCTCGTCCACGCGAGGCTCTCGAAGTACGCCGCGAAGTGAATCGCGAGGGCCGCGCCGGTCAGCGTCGCGACGAGGACATCCCGTCGGTCGAACGCCGAGAACGCCCCGCGGTATCTCGTGAACGCGAACGGGGCGACGAGAAGCGTCGTCAGGAGGACGCGGTAGAGGGCCAACACGACCGACGGCGCGTCGCTCCAGCGGACGAGGATCGCGCTCGTCGAGACGGCCACCACGGCGACGGCCAGCGCGACCGTCGGTGGCGTTCGCGCTTCGAGAACATCGAGCACACGACGGCTGCGGCGGCCACCGGCAAATCGGTTTCGCAAGCTGATCGATCCGGTCCGCCAACCGCCACAGCTATTTTCCGCCGTCTCGAAGTATCTGGCGAGTCAATGTCTCGCAAGGTGTCCGAGGATCAGGCGGCCGGTACCGGCGATTCGCCACTCGACTTCGATCCGGTCGAAATGGCGTTTTTGCTCTTCACGCTGGCGCTCGCCGGTATACACCTCTATCTTGGGCTCTTTGATCCGACGGTGGCGGGTGACCGGAGCGTGCAGTTTCTCCTCATCGGCGCGGCGTTTCTCGCCGGCTTCGTCGCCCGAATAACGCCGTACTGGCATCCAACGCTGTATCTGCTGGGTGCCGCGTTCGCGGTCGGCCTCGGTGTCCTCTGGCTCCTCGGTGGCACCGACCAGTTCACCCTCGGTATCGCAACCGGGGCGGTGGCGAGCGCGTTCATCGTGGTGGCGCTGTATCTGTTCGTTCGCGACGAATCTCGCTCCGTTCGGCGGTGACGGTGGTCGTTACTCCAAGAGTCGCTTCGTCGTCCGATGGCGGCCGCGAAACATCGGGGCGAGACCGATCCGTCCGAGCGGCGAGAGCGCCCGGCCGACCCGCCCGCCGGGGAGGCTGTACTCGACCCGATCGACAAGCACCGTCTCGTCTCCGTCGGCGAAGAACTGATGTGTGTGATCCCACGAGGCGAACGGCCCCACCTCCATCGCGTCGCGAAACATCCCGGCTTCGTCATCGAGCGTTCGCTCGGTGATGACCGAAACCATCCGCTGTCTCGGACCGATCCCGAAGGGTTGGATCGAGAGTTCGATTCTGGAGCCGGCGTCGAGCTCATCGGGATCGGCGTCGCCGTCCGGTCCGGTCACACGTTCGACTTCGAGACGCATGAAATCCGGAGTCAGCGCCTCGAGACCATCTGTCGTCGAGTGAAACCCCCACACCTCATCGAACGGAGCCTGAATACGTGTCTCGCGGCGATACGTGGCCATACGTCCGATACGGTGGCTGTGGGGAAAACTGCGTGGGTGGCGGAGACGGAGTCGGGTAGACGTTATTTGAGCCGTTCTTGAAGGAAAGACGGATGGGCCGCTTCGACGCCCTCGATCGAGAGGATCCCGTCCCGGATGATCTCACCCACTTTATCGCCGTCCGCGGCCCGGACTTCGGCCATCAGCATGTGGTCGCCGCTGGAGGTGTACAGCGATTCGACGGCGTCGAGCTGTTTCAGCTTCCCGGTGACCTCGACGTAACGTTCGCTCGCGACGTCGATGCCGACCATCGCGATCGATGTGCCGGCAAGCTTTTTCGGGTCGATGTCCGCCGAGTAGCCGACGATCACACCCTCGGATTCGAGCTTTTGGATGTATTTTCTGGCTGTCGGTTTCGATACGTTTGCTCGTTCTGCGATCTCGGTGTACGAAGCCTGGGCATCGTCCTCGAGGACGGCGAGAATCCGATCCTCCGTCTCCACGCTCATACCATATGGTTTTACGTCCGTGAAAAAATATCTTCCGAAGTGAAAAACTTCGTCCGAATGCCTCGATATCAGCGTTTCGAGGCCGCACCCGGCGCGTGAACGGTCAACCGCGATCCCACTGCACCCCGTCGATGATCGCATGGGGCACGCTTAAGACGCAGCCACCGACAGGATCGAACGTATGTCCATGGATGACATCGGCCACGTGGCCGTTCTGGGGGCTGGAAATATGGGCCACGGGATCACCGAAGTCGTCGCGCTCGCGGGGTACGACGTGGCGATGCGTGACGTCGAGACGGAGTTCGTGAACGAAGGGTACGAGAACATCGAATGGTCACTAAAGAAGCTCCACGAGAGCGGCCGGCTCGAGGAATTGCCGGACGAGGTGTTGGCGCGGATCGAGACGACGGTCGATCTCGAAGCCGCGGTTTCGGACGCCGATCTCGTCATCGAGGCCGCGCCCGAGGATCTCGATCTCAAACGCGAGATCTTCGCCGATCTCGACGAGTACGCCCCCGACGGGGCGATCTTGGCATCGAACACCTCCTCGCTCCCGATCACCGACATCGCCGCTGCGACCGATCGCCCCGAGTCGGTCGTCGGGACGCACTTTTTCAACCCGCCCGTGAAGATGGATCTCGTCGAGGTCATCTACGGCGAGCGCACGTCGGAGGAGACGGCCGAAACCGCCCAGGCGTTCGTCGAATCGATCGACAAGACGCCGATCTACGTCCGAAAGGATGTCCACGGGTTTGTCGTCAACAACGTGCTCGGCCCCCTCGGCGAGGAGGCGGCCTGGATGGTCAGCGAGGGTGTCGCCGAGATTCGCGAGGCCGACGCCACGATGGTCCACGAGCGAGGCTACCCGATGGGACCGTTCGAACTCGGCGATCTCACCGGGATCGACGTCAGCTACCGGGTTCGCGCCGAGGCCGGTCGCCCCGTCCCGCCGATCCTCGAATCGAAGGTGGGCGCGGGCGAACTCGGCAGAAAGACCGGTAAGGGGTACTACGACTACGAGAACGGCGACGGCGTCGATTACACCCCCGAAGACGCGTCGGAGGACTTCGACTGGCTCCGCATCGAGGCGCGGATCCTCAACGAGGCGGCCAAGCTGATCGACGACGACGTGGCGACCCCCGAGGCGATCGATACCGGGCTCAGACTCGGTGCCGGCTTCCCCGAGGGGCCGTGTCGGCGCGCCGACGAGGTCGGCCTTGACGCTGTGCTCGAGAAACTCGACGAACTGTACGAGGCGTACGGCGAGGATCGCTACGAGGCCTCGCCGTACCTTCACGACCTCGTCGAGGCGGGGCGAACTGGCAAGACGACCGGCGCGGGCTTTTATCAGTACGCCGAGACGGACGGCGGTACCGACGCCGACGAGAGCGGCGTCTTCCACGAAATCGAGGTCGGCGACACCGACGTCACCGACGGTCGGACGATCACGGAAGCCGACGTGGCGAACTTCGCGGGCGTCTCGGGGGACTTCAATCACATCCACATGGACGAAGAGCGGATGCGCGAGTCGATCTTCGGCGAGCGCATCGCCCACGGGATGCTCGTGTTGAGCGCCGCGACGGGGCTCATCTGGCAGTACCGCTCGATCGAAATGCGCGATTCGGTCGTGGCCTTTTACGGCCTCGACGACCTTCGGTTCCGAAAACCGGTGTATATCGGGGACACGATCCACGTCGAGATGGAAGTCGTCGAGACGACGCCTCGGCCGGAGGGGGCCGGAAACGGGACCGTCACGTTCGCCCTCGAGATCAAAAACCAGCGCGACGAGGTCGTCATCTCCTGTGAGATGACCTCGCTGTTGGAGTAGCGAGGGATCGCTCCGCGGTCAGTACTCCTCGTACGCCAGCGTCATGACCCACTGGGAGAACGCGTCGCTTTGGGGATCGATCTCCTCGTCGCCGACGAACGGGGAGAGCAGATCACCGGCCATTAAAAGCGAGAAATCCAGATCGCGCGGATCGAGGATGGGCGTGATGTGGTAGGTGTTGTGGCCCTCGTAGACGGTTTCGCTTCGCTCGACGAGCCCAAGATCCTCGAGTTTGTCGAGTATCCGGCTCCCCTTCCGCGAATCGACGTCGAGTTCCTTCCAGAAGTCGCTCTGGTGGATGCCACCGGTCGTCCGTATCAGTTCCAGCCCTTCGCGCTCTACGTCCGAGAGATCGGCTTCGGCGGCGGTACTCATCGTATCGAGGTTGACCAGCGAGCGATTTAAATCATTGCTTGTCCGTCCGCCCCGATCCTCTCGCGAGGGCTCCCGAACCGCTTTGCGCTCACCGCGAGGGACCCAAAGCTACTCTTTTTTCCGGGACGGAGCGTGGGTATGTCAGACGCCACGACGTCTATAGATCTGCCGTCGACCGCCTCGCTGTCGGCGATGGTGACGCCGTTCGACGCGGACGAGTCGGTCGATCACGACGCCCTCGCCCACCTCGCTGCGTGGACGATCGACGGGGGAATCGACGGGCTCGTTCCCTGCGGAACGACCGGCGAGTTCGCGGGTCTCACCCGCGAGGAGCGGCGGGCGGTCATCGAGACGACGGTGGAGACGGCAGACGGCCGCGTCCCGGTCGTCGCCGGGACAGCCGCCACGACCGTCCCTGACGTTCTCACGTTCGTCGACGACGCGGCGGCAGTCGGTGCTGACGGCGCGTTGATCACGCCGCCGTACTTCCACGCGGCGAACGATCCGGCTGGCAACCGATCCTTCTTCGAACGGATCGCCGCCGACAGCGCGTTGCCGATCTACCTGTACAACATCCCCTCGTGCACCAGCGGTCCGCTAACGCCCGAGACAGTCGAGGCGCTCGCGTCCAACGACGCCATCCGCGGGATCAAGGACACGAGCGGCGATTTCAGCACGATCGAACGGTTCGTCGCACGTACGCCGGACTCGTTTCGGGTCCTGCAGGGCTACGACGACCACTTCGTCGGCGCGCAGGTGATGGGCGCGAGCGGCGGGATCAACGCACTGGCCGGCGTCCTCCCCGGCGCGTTTCAGTCGCTCTGTGGGGCGATCGACGACGGCGACATCGGCCGGGCGAGGGGCGTTCAGCGTGATGTCCTCTCGCCGGTGTTCGAAGCTACACTCGAGTACGGCTTCGCACCGGCGGCGAAGGCGGCGCTGTGCGAGCGCGGCGTCCTCGATCGCGCGACCGTCCGTCCGCCGCTCGTCGAACTCGACGAGTCGGCGCGGGCGGCCGTGGCCGAGGTCGTCCAAACGGCTCTCTCGTCGCTTAATTGATCGGCCACTCCGAACTCAGACGCGCTCCTCGACTCGGCGGAACGGCGTCTCGCACGGCGGCCCGTCGGCGTACTCGAAGACCCGGTCGTTCCCCAGTCTGAGCAGCGACGAGGACCGAGTGCCGAACCCGTCGCCGTGGATACAGACGCCGTAGTCGTGATCGCCGAGGATCGATCCCGCCCGTTCGGTCCACTCGGCAGCGGTTTCGCCGGGACGGGGCCGGAGCTCCTCGTCCACTCGTTCGGCGTTCGCCGCTTGCTGGCGGCCGACCTCCGGCCGCAGTTCGGGGACGAACCACTCGCCGTCGAAGCCCACGTTGACGACGACGTGGACGCCGGGAGACAGCCGGTGGGTTCCGTCGCCCTCCGAATCGTGGGCGACGAGCAGACAGCGTTCCTCGTCGGCGACGAGCAGGTGAAACGGCGCGTACTCTCGCGCTTCCAGTTCGGCCTCGATCCGGTTGATCGCCTCTTCGGCCGATTGCGCCCCGAGTGCGTCGTCGACGAGCAATCCGCGAGAGCGCTCGCCGTCCCCCGGGACCCAGCGGTTGGTGACCGCGGCGAGCACGCCCTCGGCGTTGTAGCCGATCCACGTCCCGCCGGCACGCTCGTCTCGGGGGGCGAGGACCGGACGATCGCCCTCCCGGACGCGCGGCGGAGACGATGGTCGGTCGGTCGCCTCGTCACGGTTCGCGGCGACACAGACCGGCGCGTCGTCGAAGACGCGCCAGGCGACGATGAGGGTGCACACGAATCCGCCTTGGATCGACGGCGAAATAAAACGGTCGCGTGGTGGCGGTCACGCCTCGCCGTCGCGAAGCCGATCGACGACGGCGTTTCGATCGACGGTTCCCGAGGCCGTCCGCGGTAGCGCCGTCTCGAAGCCGATCGTCCGCGGGATCTTGTACCCCGCGAGACGCACTCGACAGTGCGCGTCGAGCGCCTCGATCGACGGATCCGCCCCGTCGGCCGGAACCACGAGCGCGCCGACGCGTTCGCCCCACTCCTCGTCGTCCAGTCCGACGACGCTACAGTCGGCGACGTCGGGGGACGCTCGAAGGACAGCACGTACTTCCTCGGGATCGACGTTCTCGCCGCCGGTGACGATCGTTCCGTCGGCGCGCCCCAGCACGTACACCCGTCCGTCATCGTCTCGGTATCCCCTGTCGCCCGTGCGGAGTCCGCCGTTCACGAACCGCTCTGCCGTCGCTTCGTCGTCCAGATACCCCGGCGTGACCATCGGCCCGGAGACGACGAGTTCGCCCGACTCGCCTGGTTCGCACGGCGCACCCAGGTCGTCGACGACGGAGAGTTCGGCGAACATGAGCGGGTGACCGACCGACTCGGGTGCTTCCTGTGCATCCTCGGGGCGGGCCGTGGCGATCTGGGAGGCGGCTTCGGTCATCCCGTAGGTCGGCGCGACCCGAACGTCGCGCCGCTGGGCGCGTTGTAGCAGTTCGGGCGGACAGGGCGCGCCGCCGAGGAGGACGAAGCGGAGGCCCGGCACCGAGCCGGCGTCGAGCAGTCGGCCGAGCATCGTCGGGACGAGCGACACCGCGGTCGCGTCGGCCGCCCGGAGCGCTTCCAGCGTCGCGTCGGGATCGAACTCGCGCTGCACCGAGAGTGCGGTTCCGTACAGGACCGAGCGATACACCGGAGCGAGGCCGCCCATGTGATACATCGGCAGCGGATCGTGCCAGCAGTCGTCCGGTCGGAGGCCGAGCCGGAACGCCGACGCGGTCGCGCTGGCGAGGACGTTCCCGAGCGTCAACACGACAGCTTTCGGATCGCCCGTGGTCCCCGAAGTGAACATGACGACGAGCGGGTCGTCGAGTTCCCACTCCGGGAGGTCGAACGGTTCCGGCGATCGCTCGTCGAGCGCCGTCGCTTCACCCACTGGTTCGTCGAACGACAACACCGTTCCGTCGGTCACCGTCTCGACCGTCGCCTCGGTTGTCCGTTCGCAGACGACGACGGTCGGCTCGATGCGCCCGAGTCGACCCTCCATCTCGGCCGGCGTGAGGCGGGCGTTGATCGGGATCAAGACAGCACCGAGTCGCTGGACGGCGTGGACCGCAGTGACGAACTCCGGTCGGGTCTCCGAACAGATCGCCACCAGATCGTCGACGCAGACGCCGACTCCCGCGAGCCGACCGGCAAGCGTCTCGACGCGGTCGTTCAACTCCGCGTAGGTTCGGTCGGTATCCAATGCCCCCGCGGCCCGGAGCGCCGTTGCTTTCGGCGTCGAGTGAGCACGGACGGCCAGCCAGTCCCGCATCGTTCCGTCCGCCCCTTCAGCGTGGTGGGATATTGCCTTTTCCCTGTGGAACGGCGATCCACCCGTCTGCGGCGGACTCGACCGCGTCCGTGAGGTCGCCGGCGAGCAGCTCCCCCGTCGCGAGCCCGCAGGGCCTCATCTTCGGGACGGAGGCGGCCAGGTGGACGGCTGCCGCGCGCGCGATCGACCCGTCGATCGTCGTCGTGACGAGCCCATCGATCCCGAACTCGCGCGCGGTGTCGATCAAGCTCCGTGCGACGTCGACCCCGCCGAGCGCCATCGGCTTGCAGACGAGGAGGTCGGCCGCCGCCGCGTCGACGACCGCTCCGACGCCGCATTCGACGAGCGATTCGTCGAGGGCGATCTCGACCCCGCGATCGCGCAACCGGGCGTGCGCGTCGAGTCGGTCGGCGGCGAGGGGCTGTTCGACGACCGCGACGTCCAACGCCGCGAGCGCCGGCAGTACTTCTTCGGCCGTGGACTCGTCCCATGCGCCGTTCGCGTCGACTCGTATCTCGACGTCGGGACAACGCGCCCGGACTGCTTCGAGCCGAGCGAGATCCGCGGCGGGCCCCCGGGCACCGACCTTGACCTTGATCGCCGGAAAGCGCTCATCGACAGCATCGACTGCGGCGTCGGCGGTCGCGGTCGCTGATCCGTCCCCGATCGTCGCGTTGACCGCCACCGATTCGACGCGCTCGTCTCTCCCCAGATACCGATACAGCGGTCGACCGGCCGCCCGCGATCGGGCGTCGAGCACCGCGAGGGAGACGCCGTGACGGGCGGCGGGTACGTCGGCCAGTCGACCGCCGTCGAGCGCCGAGGCAGGATCGTCGACGGCTCCCAGCGCCCGCTCACAGTCGGCGAGCGACTCGGTCCACCCGGGTAGCGGCGTCGCCTCTCCAACCCCGACCGTTCCGTTAATCTCGACTCGAACGCGGAAGCCGCGGCGCATCTCGATCCGTCCCGCGGCGGTCTCGAGCGGCCGCGAGAGCGGGAGCGAGAACGAATCGATGTGCATCGGCGCGACCATCGTCAGAGCAGCGCCGGTGCGGCGAGCCCCGCCGCGAAGAGCGCCGAATGGGCGAACAGTAGCTTCCCGGTTCGTTCGAGCGCGGGATTCAGCGCCTCGCCGTCGGATCGACGCCAGACCGTCGCGCCGATTCGGACGGCCAACGGTGCGGTCAGAATAGCCAACAGAACGGCGACGTGGTGGCCGTCAAGCCAGAACACGACCGGAATCACGTAGGCGAGACCCACCATCGCGGTCCATTCGATCCGACTCGCCCGGTAACCGAGGAGCACCGCGAGCGTCCGCTTGTCCGAGGCGGCGTCCGTCTCCCGATCTCGGATGTTGTTGACGACGAGGATCGCCGTCGAGAGTCCGGCGGCCGGAAGTCCGGCCACGATCGCGGCCGCCGGGACCGTTCCGTCTGGGATCCACAGCGGGAACTTCCCTGCGACACCGACGACCGCCTGCACGTAATACGTGCCGGCGACCGCGACGAGGCCGAAGAAGACGAACACGAACAGGTCGCCGAGTCCGCGATATCCGTAGGGGAGCGGGCCGCCGGTGTAGGTGATCCCGGCGACGACGCTGGCGAGTCCGACGATGAGGATCGGCACGCCGCCGACGTAGACGAGATATGTGCCGATCAGGATCGCCAGCCCGAACGCCGCGTACATCGCGCGCTTGACTGACTCGGGGTCGATGAGTCCGCCGGCGGTGACGCGGGTGAACCCCTCGCGGTCCTCGGTGTCCGCGCCCCGGACCGCGTCGTAGTAGTCATTCGCGAAGTTCGTCCCGATCTGCAAGAGGAGCGCGCCGACGAGCGCGAAGGCAGCTGGAATCGGCTCGAAGACGCCCGCATCGATCGCGAGCCCGGTGCCGACCAACACGGGCGCTGCCCCCGCCGGAAGCGTCTGCGGACGCGCCGCCATGAGCCACGCCTGCCGCGTGGATACCGCCGCTGTCATTGCCGGATGTCCGGGCGGATACGGTATAAGTGCGCGGTGTTTGCCCCTGCGGTCGCTCGTCGTCCGGTCAGTCCGTCCTGGAGTATCAAAGCCGTATTTGTGCTTTGCAGGACGTTATGTGGTAGGCGACCCGCGTTCCGGTATGCGCCGCCGATCACCCCTCTGCGCGCTCGGAACGGGTGAACTCGCCGGCATCGCCGGCTGTAGCGCGTTCGGCTCCGACCGCGACCCCCTCGAGGAGGAACGGACGGTCGATCCCGCGAGCAGCGAACTGTCAGCTTGGGGATTTCAGGCGGTCGCCGCCGAGACGCACGACGGTTACGCGGCTGGTGGCGTGTGGGGGCGCGGCCAGTCCGAACCCGACCACGAACTCGATTTTCGGGGTGCGTGGTCTGTGACGCTCCCGCACCGAGACGGGGCGACGTCCGATCACCTCCTCGCGATGTACGCCCTGCCGCCGGCCCCCGATGGGACTCGATCGTCACAGGTGTGGCTCTGGAGCGGCCTCGATCCGGCCGACTGGACGTGCGTCCACCGGCTCAGCACGGGTATCTCGCTGTCCGGGGACGACTCGAGTCTGGGAATCTACTCGCCTGCGCAGGATTACGACGCCGACGACGTATCGAGCTATCGCGTCGAGAGCGGCCGCCTGGACGCCGCCACGCTGGCGGCGACGATGCCGCTCTCGAACGGTTGGATCGGGATCGACGAGCGAACGCGGATCGGCGACGGCGGCGCGTACGTCCCCGTCTGGACGGGCGAGAGCGAGACGCCGCAATCGCTCGCTGCCACCACCGAAGTCAGGTGGCCGGCGGACGGCGACGTCGAACTCACGTGGACGGTCGCGGCCGAAACGTCCCGGTGAGCGGCGTCGACGGTACACCTTTTTCTCGCCCCGGTCCGCATCCTCGACAATGGTCTCGAAACTGTTCGACGCGTCCCGCTGGGAACCGATCACTGACGAGTTCGAGGACCTCACGTATCACCGGTCGACGGAGACCGGCGCGGTCCGGATCGCCTTCGACCGCCCCGAGGTCCGCAACGCCTTCCGTCCGGAGACCGTCGACGAACTCTACACCGCTCTCGATCACGCGAAGCGGCAGACCGACGTCGGCTGTGTCCTGCTCACCGGAAACGGCCCTTCCTCGAAGGACGGCGGTTGGGCGTTCTGCTCGGGCGGCGACCAACGCATCCGCGGGGACGCGGGCTACGAGTACGAAGACGAGGATGACGGAGACACTCCCGAGGCCGAACAACAGTCCGCGCCGCGGCTCCACATCCTCGAAGTGCAGCGGCTCATCCGTCACATCCCGAAACCCGTCATCGCCGTCGTGCCGGGATGGGCCGTCGGCGGCGGCCACTCGTTGCACGTCGTCTGTGACATGACGCTCGCCTCCGCCGAACACGCGAAGTTCCTCCAGACCGATCCGGACGTGGCCTCCTTCGACGCCGGGTTCGGCTCGGCGTATCTCGCCCGGCAGGTCGGCCACAAGAAAGCCCGCGAGGTGTTCTTCCTCGGCAAGACCTACTCCGCCGAGGAGGCCGTCGAGATGGGGATGGCGAACGAAGCCGTCCCCCACGGGGAGCTCGAATCCACGGCCCACGAGTGGGCCGAGACGATCTGCTCGAAGTCGCCGATGGCGATCCGCATGCTCAAGTACGCGTTCAACATGGATTCGGACGGCCTCGTCGGCCAGCAGGTGTTCGCCGGGGAGGCGACCCGACTCGGCTACATGACCGACGAGGCCAAGGAGGGCCGCGACGCGTTCAACGAAAATCGCGATCCGGAGTTCCGCAAGTTCGAGTGGCACTACTGAGAGAACCGTTCGGTCGAGACGACTGTCGCGTATTTTCGGTGGTGCGTAAAAACCCATCCGTCCGGACCACCAACCCCGACCATGCGTTTCGGCCGCGTCTTCGAGGCGATCCACCGGTGGCAACGGCTGTTCGAACGGGCGGACGCGATGGCCACGGCCCGGATGGATCGGTGGGGCGTACCGGTGTTGCGGGCCGCGCTCGGGATCGTCTTCGTCCGGTTCGGGGCGCTCAAAGTCGTTCGGCTCTCGCCGGCCGACGAACTCGTCGCGGCGACCGTCTACGTCGTGTCGCCCGAGGTGTTCGTCCCGGTCCTCGGCGTGTGGGAGGTGCTCATCGGGCTCTGTCTGCTGTATCGCCCGCTGATCAGGCTCTGGCTGTTGTTGCTGTTCTTTCAGCTACCGGGGACCTTCCTCCTGGACGTGGTCTACACGACGTTTCCCTACGGACTCACGATGGAGGGACAGTAGATCATCAAAAACCTCGTCATCATCGGTGCCGCGCTCGTGATCCGCGGGACGGTTCGATCCGACGATCGTTCGGTCAGCCGGGTGTAGCGATCGGCGGCGGTGTCGTCCGATGTGGCGGATCAGTCGCCGCTCACGGCCACTTCGGACGCCGAACCGTCCATCGAACGCTCGTCGAGATCGATCGACTCATCGCTTCTGACGGTCACCTCGTACCCTGCGTAGGCGAACGAGACTGTACCGTTCGACATCCGGTCGACGAGCGCGTCCAGCGCGTCCGGATCGATGGCGTCGTACAGCGGTGGGAGTTCCACCGGATCGCTGTCGGCCTCCGTCGCCACCGTCCGAACGATTCGCTCCGATGTCCCCATCCTCTTTGTCGCCATGCGCTCACATAGCCACGGTCTTACATAAAAGCGCGTCAGACGTATATAAATTATTTGATATATATAATGCGTCCGTACGTGCTCCGAACTATCGGCGGACCGTGTCCGTGTTCGTCTCACTTCTCGCGGCCTAATATCTCACGTTCGGCGCCCTCGCCGCTGGTCTCAGTGACGGAATCACCGAAAGGCAAACCTCTAGAATAAGTATTCATGTATTTGCTTTTTACTTGAATATATACGAATTTGACACGAGATACACCTGCCGATTGTCACTCTTCGCGAGAGGTGCGATTCACCTCCTCCGATTCGTGATCTCCGGGCTTCCGAGTGTGGTCTCACGCCTGGACGGTCGTATCGATCTGGCCCGAATCGGCGTCGTTCGAATCGCCGGTGATCGAGCGTGAGTACGAGCGGGGTCGGATCTCGTTACCTGCGATTATGGTCGCCGTTCGACGGCGATGGATGTCCGTACCTGTTCAGGTTAATCTCCGCCTTTCCACTCTTCGTATCAAATTATTTACCTCATTTCGAGGGAGAGATATATGCCATTTCAGCCGCCTCTTTGGCCAATTATGGCCGGTATATACAAATTTTGAGATGCTTATTATAATTTTTAATATATATTAAAACCCGTCATCGCTTAGACGGATTCTAACTAATAGTCCAAAAGACCAGAGTGGCGATAATGCGTAAAGCCGAACGTAACCAGGGCGTTGGAGGAGGGACTACCGTATCGGACGGTACTTCAGTTACCACATCGAACGACGTTAGACACCATCGTTCGCTCTCGTCGTTGGCGACGTCGGAGGAAACGATTCCACGCGACCTCTGGTTCATGATCGCGTTCTTCGCGTCGGCCGTTATACTGCCGCTCATATACCTCGATCAACCGCTGCACTTCGACGAGGGTATCTTTCTGACCATCGGGAACCAGTTGGCGTCCGGCGAGACGCTGTACGCAGATATCGCGGATCACAAACCGCCCGGCGTATTCTTCGTCGCCACGGCGGTGTATCACCTGTTCGACGCCCCCGTCGTCGCCGCTCGCTTATTCACATACGGCGTCATCGCTGGTTCCGGACTGCTGGTGGTCCGTCTCGGACAGCAGTTCCGCGGTCGGCTGGAGGCGCAAGTGGCTGGCGTACTTTTCGTCGTCATGTCGTATCTCCCTCACTTCGACGGATTCTACTTCATGACCGAACCCTACGCCGTCCTGGCAATGCTCGTCGCCGCCGTGTCGTTCACCCGCGACTCGGCGATCTCGAGGGTCGGTGCCGGCGTCGCGCTGGGTATCGGGGTCCTGTTCAACCAGACCGTCTTCCTGTTCGGCGCCACGATTCTACTCTATCACCTCCTCAAATTGCGGTTTCCGGAGGCACGCACGCGCGACCACGTCGTGGAGACGACGGAACGCATACTCACAATCGGCGCCGGATTCCTGGCGACGATGGCGGCAGTCGCGACGGTGCTTTACTCCTGGGGTATCCTCCGCGAAACCTTCTACTACGCGCTCGTGGTCCCGTTGACGAACTACAGCACACCGTTCGATCTGTGGGGACACATCCTCGCCTTTGCGACGCTGCTTCCCGTCTGGCTACTCGCCGGCGGAATGGTGCTTCTGGTCGGCGCGGCGGTGGTTCGCGGCGTCGCGGTCGACGACCGACAGCTGTTCGTCGCCCTCTGGGCCGTCGTGATGAGCATTCCCGGCGCGAGGGCGTTCTCCGGCGATCACAAACTCCTGTTCGCCTTTCCCGCGCTGGCGCTTCTCACCGCCATCGCGTCGACCGAGATATACCGTGCGGCGGTGCGGAATCGAGACCAGTTCCGGGATGTGCGCGCCGGGTTGCCGGATCGATCCGCGCTTCTCGCAGGGCTGTTGATCGTGGTCGTGTTCTCGACGACGTCGGTCGCCGGTGCCGGGACCGTCTACTACGCGTCGAACGTCTTGGAGGACGACATCGCGGAGGAGCGAACGGCGGCGGAAAACGCCCTTGACGGGATCGATGGACCCGTGTACGCGTTTAACGTCGAAGCGAGCCTGTACGTCCACACCGACACCGAGCCCCGGACCACCTACCTCGGAACCATATACAGCGACCGGATCGCCAACGACAAGATATCGGATCTCCAGCGAAACGACGTTCGGTACGTAGCGGTTCGCGAGTTCCACGTCACGGACGGGAACGTCGTTAGCGATCGGTACTGGTCCGACCACAAGTCGATAATGACCGACTACCTCAATCGTAACTACGAGCCCGTCGATACGCGGGGAGGGTACGTGATTTTCGAGCGAGTCAAGGGTGAGGGAGGGCAGCCTCGGCGATGACCGACCGTTCGACGCCGACCGCAGATCCAACGGGCAGAGCGAATCCATCGATCGGTATCACCATCCCGGCCTACGATCCGGATATGCTGCGGCTCGAACAGTTTATCCACGACATCGAGGAAGTGCTCGACCCGGAGATCGTTCGCATCGAGATCGACGCCCCGCGGCGGACGCACGTCGATCGCCTCGAGGACGCCGTCGACGTCGTGAACGTCTCGAACGAGCGGCGGGGAAAAGGGGGAGCCATCACGGAGGGATTCGACGCGCTGGAGACGGATATCTTCATGTTCGCCGACGCCGACGGATCCGTCCCTGCCTCGTCGCTACGACACGTCCTCCAGCAAACGATCGACGGGACCGCTGACGTGAGTATCGGCTCGCGTCGACACCCGACCTCGAATATCGTAGCCCACCAGACGATCGCCAGACGGTTCCTCGGCGACACCTTCGCCTTCGTGGCGCGAAAGATGCTCCCGACGGAGTGTCGGGATTACCAGTGCGGCGCGAAGGCCGTCCGGCGGGAGGCGTGGGAGAAGATCGGTCCGCACTGCTACGAACCGGGGTTCGCCTGGGACCTCGAGTTCATCTCGGTGGCCGGCGCGCTCGGGTACGAAATCGCGGAAGTGCCAGTCGAGTGGGAGGATCATCCCGATTCAACGGTCGATCCGATCTCGACGCCTATCGAGCTGGCAACCGCGCTCGTCGACGTTAAGCGTCGGACCGGCGCGATCGCGACGAGCCCTCGATTCCGCGAGATCACGGAGACCAACCGATCGACGCTGACGATGCTCGAGGACGACGATTGATCGCCCCGACGGTGGCAGCCATCTCCTCAATCGCTCACGCGGTTCGTGCCGAGTCGATTCGATCTCGCTGCCTGAGCCGAGAGGCCGTCATCCCGAGAGGTAATCGACGACGGCCCGTTCGAGCCGTCGTCGTTCCTCGTGGTTTCGCCCGCTGTCGGTTCGGACTTCGATCAGTTGGGTTCCGTCGCGCTCGACCGAGTCGGCGTACCGCTCGCGGAACTCACCCCGATCGTCGGTACGGGCGAACGCCAGATCGTACAGCGCGGCCGAGTGCTCGAACTCGAGGCCATGCGGCGTCCGGAACCACTCCTCGAACGTTTCGTGTTCCTCGATCGGCAGGAGGTGGAAGATGCCGCCACCGTCGTTGTTGACGCAGACGATCGTCGCGTCGACGCCCGCCCGCGAGACGGCGAGCAACCCGTTCATGTCGTGGTAGTAGGCGAGATCGCCCGTGACGAGCACCAGCGAATCGTCCGTCCCGTAGCCCGCGCCGAGCGCGCTCGACGTGATCCCGTCGATCCCCGAGGCCCCGCGGTTTCCGAGCGCGGTCACGTCGGCGTCCCGGGGGCGGCCGAACCGATCGAGGTCTCTAACCGGCATCGAGTTCGAAACGAAGAGGGTCGTCGGATCGGGCGCGAGGGCGACAGCGTCGGCGAGGATCGCCCCTTCCGGCGGTTCTGACCCCGCCACGAACGACCAGTAATCGTCCTCTGCCGCTGCGAGCGCGTTCGCGTACGCTCCCCGCTCGCGGTCGACGGCGTCGGCCAGATCGACCGCGAACCGCGTCTCGTCGGCGACGACGAGGTCGGTCGCGGTGAACGTCGCCTCGCGCCACCCGCCGGCCGGGTCGACGACGAACTGTCTGGCTCCCGAGTCACGGAGGTAGCGTCGGAGCGGCTTCGACGTGGGCGACGCTCCGAACCGGATGACGACGTCTGGGATCGTCTCGATGGCCGAGAGATAGCCGTCGTAGCCCCCGCAGATCGTCACGCCCGCGTCGTGCGCTCCAAAGCGGTGTCCCGAGAGCGGATCGGCGAGGACGGCAAAGCCGGTCGAGCATGCGAGCGAGTCGAGGGCCGCCCGCGTCAGTCCCCCGTCGTCGGCCGGTCCACAGACGATGAGCCCGCGTTCGGCCCGCTCGACGGCGTCGGCGATCCGCCGGCAGTCAGCGTCCGAGAGCCCCGCCCGCCCGCGAACGGTTGCGACGAACGGGCCGTCACGGTCTGCGAGGCTCGCCCGATCGCTCCCCTCGAACTCCTCCGGGAGCGCGCCGTCGGGAACGCCCTTCGGCACCGATTCGGCGGTCGCGTTCGGCTCCAACGGCTTTCGAAGCGGCACATTGAGATGTACCGGGCCGGGCATCACACCGGTCGCGGTGCCGACCGCGCGCGCGACCGTTGTCCGAAGGGATCGGAGCTTCCTGTCGGCCGCTTCGGGCTCCGGGAGCGTTCTGTAGGCTCGAACAGAGTCGCCGTAGAACTTTTCCTGATCGATCGTCTGATTCGCGCCGCTGTCGGAGAGTTCCGGCGGCCGATCCGCGGTGAGCAGCACCATCGGCACCCGCGCCGAATCGGCTTCGACGACCGCGGGATGGAAGTTCGCGAGCGCCGTCCCGGAGGTGCAGACCAGCGGTGCCGGGGCTCCGGTTCGCTTCGCGTAGCCGAGCGCGAAGAAGGCGGCCGACCGCTCGTCGAGGTGCGACGCCGTCTCTATCGCGGGATGCTCCGCGAAGGCGATCGTCAGGGGCGTCGAACGCGATCCCGGAGCCAAGACGGCGGTCTCGACGCCCGCCTCGGCGAGTTCGTCGGCGATGAGTCGGCCCCACAGCGCGTTGAGTTCCCCGACCACCGAATCACTCCAGTGCGTCCAAAATGGGGCGGTATTTGAGCTGTACCTCGTCCCACTCGCGGTCGGGGTCGGAGTCGGCGACGATGCCGACGCCGGCAAAGAGCGTCGCGGTGTCGTCGCGAGCGACCGCCGAACGGATCGCGACCGCGAACGAGCCGTATCCCGCCGCGTCGAACCACCCGACTGGTGCCGCATACCAGCCGCGCTCGAACGGCTCGGTGTCGCGGATCGTCCGGAGCGCCTCCTTCGGGGGGAGCCCGCCGACGGCCGGCGTTGGATGCAGCGCTTCGACGAGCTCCAGGACGTGTACGTCGTCGGCGAGTTCGGCGGTAATCGGCGTCTCGATGTGTTGGACGGTCGCCAGCCGCCGGATCGCTCGCTCGCCGGCGCGTATCGAGGCTGCGTACGGTTCGAGTTGGGTCCGAACTGCGTCGGCGACGAGTTCGTGTTCGTGGACGTTCTTCTCGTCCGCCAGCAGTTCGGCCGCCAGCCACTCGTCCTCCTCGGGCGTTTCGCCCCGTCCGGTCGTCCCCGCCAGCGCGCCCGTCTCGACGGTTCGGCCGTGACGACCGACCAGCCGCTCCGGGGTCGCTCCGAAGAATCCACCGGCTCCGTCGTCCGGTTCGATCAAAAACCGATAACAGTCCGGATATCGCTCTCCGAGTCGAGAGAGCGTGTCCGAAAGCAAGAGCGGTCGGGCCAAGGTGACCCGAAGCGCCTGCGCTAGAACGACTTTCCGCAGTTCACCGGCGGCGATCCGGTCGGTCGCAGCGGTGACGCTCCTGCGCCAGTTGGCCTCCGAAGTGGTTCGAGTCCGGTCGACGATCCCCGGCGGCCCCCCGCCAGCGTCCGGGGAGGAGATCGAACGCAGGCGCTCTACCTCGGCGTCGAGACGACGCTCGACGCGTTCGGCATCCGTGTCGACCGCGTTCACGGTCAGCCACGTCCCGTCGTCGGTGTACGTGAGCTGCGTTCGGGGGAGGTCGAACTTCGCTCTCGGGTACCCTCCCCAGGGCCCCGCGCTCGCGTGCTCGTCGTGAAACGAAAAGCCACCGAACAGTCGAGGACGGGCCGCGAGCGCTCCGGCGTGGACGTCGCCGGCGGAAAACAGTTCCCGGGCGGCGTCCTGCACCGCCTGGAACCGATCGCGGCCGTCGGCGCGGATCGTCGTCGCCGATCCGCTCCCGACGACGGTCGCCTCGCCGGGAGCCGCCCAGAACGTCCGCGGTGTCTCCGCGGTCGCCAGCGCGACGCGTTGATCTGGCGCAGCCGTTAGACGGATCGTCCGACTCGTGAGCTCCCTGTCGAGTGGAGCCGTCTCCTCGCTACCCAACGGTTCCATTATTTCCAGTTGTATCTCCACCGTCTTAGGTTGCGTGTTCGCCGGTCGCGGGGGCTGAGCTACAGCTTGGATTCGGTGTCCTCGGCGAGTTCCTCCATCCGCTTTCCGATCCGACCGGCGTCGGAGAACTCGTCGTCGGCCATCACCTCTGCGAGGGCGTTTCCGAGGACGAACACCGCGTGTTTGTGCTCGCTCTTCGATTTGTGGACGTCGTCCGGCGTCACGTCGAGTTCGTCGTAGACGTCGAAGACCGATCCGTCGATCTCGTCCATGCCGCGGAAGTGCTCCATGATCGATACCATCTTCGCGTGTAGCTCCAGAAGCTCGTCTTTGTGCATGTTTGTGTGTATTACAACCGACTGTTTAACCCTTGTGCGAGACTGAGGCGCACGCGCCGCTAGGCGTGTGCTATCGACGCTAGCGCCCGATCGCCACGGGCGGACACCTCTGCTTGGGCGCGCGGTTTGTGGCGTTTTCAGCTCTCTTCAGCTGGTCAAAAATTTCGTAGCGCGGCGGCTGTCGAGCGGAGTGGCCGTAACGCACTCTAGAAGACGTACTCGTCGTCGTGTCCCATCATCCCGTCCTCCTCGAACCCCGGTTCGTCGTCGTCGATCGGGCCGCTCGTCTTGTACGCTCGGAGTCCCGTCGATAGCAGTTCCTCGATCGCTTCCTCGCGATTGACGAACTCGCCGTCTTCGACGAGTTGTGCGATCTGCATCTCGAGATGCTCCGGAACGATGAGTTTGACCTTCGGCATCGGAACATCCGGATTTCGGGGATGGGGTATTTAACCCTGTCGAGGGGTTTTTGCACCGAATAAATTCGTTGCGGTACACCGGAAGGATATTTTCGCATTTACCACCTGTTTTGTCCGATCGGACGAACCCGCTGACGGAACGACAGGTCTACCTGCTGGCCGACGTAGACCGGCGTATGAGAGATGTCACGGGGCTGTACGAGGAGTTCGGCGACGAGCGACTACCGCCCGGACAGCGAGAAACATCGCATTTTCCGGTTCTCTCGAAGGGAGAGACACCGTCCGTTCCGGCCGATTCGACGCTCGACGTGTGGGGTGCAGTCGACGACGAACTCTCCCTGTCGCTCGACGAGCTCAAACAGCTCGAAAGCGAGCGCCAGCGCCAGGACTTTCACTGCGTAACCGGGTGGTCGCGCTTCGATTGTGTCTTCGACGGCGTCCCGTTTCCCACTCTCGCCGAGCGCGCTGGCGTTCACGACGACGCCGTCCACGTGCTGTTTCACGCACACGACGGCTACGCGACGGATCTGCCGCTGTCCGATTGCCTCCGAGAGGAAGTCCTCGTGGCGTGGGAACTCGACGGCGAATCGCTCCCAGGGGACCACGGCGGACCGCTTCGCGTCGTCACGCCGCACAAGTACGCGTACAAGGGTGCCAAGTGGCTCTCCGGTGTCGAGTTCCTGATCGACGCCGAGCGCGGCTACTGGGAGAAACGCGGTTACTCGACGACGGCGAATCCCTGGAACGAGGAGCGATACGTCTAGTCGTAGAACCAGTCGTTCAGGACGCCGATTCGGGCGGAAGGATTATCTTTTCACAAATCGGGGTTCGAATATGGCCGGTCCCACGCGCGTGCTACTCGTCGACGACGACCCCTCCCTCGCCGATCTCATGGCGGACCAACTCGGCGAGCTTCGCGAGGAGTTCGTCATCCGGGTCGAGACCGACCCGAACGACGCACTCGACGCAGTCGAGACCGGACGGATCGACTGCATCGTGAGCGACCATCACATGCCACAGATGACCGGCCTGGAACTGCTCCGATACGTCCGAGAGATGGACCCAGACGTCCCGTTCATCCTGTTCACCGCCCGGGGGAGCGAAGAGATCGCGAGCGACGCGGTTTCGGAGGGCGTGACCGACTACTTCCGAAAGCGGCGGGGATCCGATCAGTGGCACGTCCTCGCGAACCGGATTGAGAACCTCGCCGCGAGGTACCGCGCCGAAGAGGCGGTACAGCGGCGCGAATTTGCGCTCAGACAGCTGACTCGGACGGTCATCGACAGCGTCTCGACGCCGATCGAATCGCTCTGTGAGCTCGGTTGTGAGACGCTCGAGGTCGAGTACGGCGCGCTGGTTTCGGAGGACACCGATTCGGAGGACCCCGTCGAGATACTCGTCGAAACCGTCGAGAGAGACTTGCCGTTCGATACCGCCCATGGGGTGCCGCTCTCCGACAATATCGGCGATCTGACCGTCGAGGGGAACGGCATCGTCGCCGTCACCGGGGGTGTCGACACCAGCGATGCCGGCGGATTCTCCTCGTACATTGGGGCTCCGGTGTACGTCGGCGGGCGTCGATACGGAACGCTCTGTTTCTGTGACCGCGGCGATCGGACCGAGTTCACGGGCTGGGAACGCGCGTTCGTCGAACTGCTCGGCGACTGGCTCGGTCACGAACTGACGAGCGAATGGGCTCGCGACCAGAGCGAAACCGTCGCCACGGCGCGGACCCGCCTCCGGTCCGCCGTAGCGATGCTCGATGACGGCGACGATATCCGCGAGGAACTCGTCGCGATCGCGGAACTACTCGATCGCGAACCGCCGTCGACCACGCCGGTTTCGATCGAACTCTCCTGAGCTAGTCCCGACGCTCGCGTTCTTCCGCTACACAGTCCTCCAACGGACCCATGAGCTCGTCGGCGATGGCGTAGGGGTCCGTCTCTCGCGCCACCACCCGGTCGACGTACGCGTCGAGGCCGCCGCGGGTCGACAGCTCATCCTCGAGAAGCGACGCCGTGTCCTCCCTGAGGAGCGTCTTGATCTCGGCCTCGTAGCGCTGTCTGGTCTGCGCTTCCAACTCGCCGCTCTCGACGAGCCACGCGACGTGCTCATCGACGGTGTCGAGGAACCCCTCGATCCCCTCCCCGGTTTTCGCGATCGTTTCGACGATCGCCGGCTTCCATCCCTCGTCGTCCTCCTCGCCCTCCTCGGGTCCGTGGTCGAAGACGTCCGCACCGTGGTGGCCGGCCATCGGCGACGCGTCGCGCATCCCGACCATCTCGCGCAGTTCCATCACCGTCCGGTCCGCGCCGTCCATGTCGGCTTTGTTGACGACGAAGATGTCGGCGATCTCGAGGATCCCCGCTTTGAGCATCTGGATGTCGTCACCCGATCCCGGCGGCACCAACACCGCGACGGTGTCCGCGGTCTTGACGATTTCGATCTCGTTTTGGCCGGCGCCGACGGTTTCGACGATGACCTTGTCCTTGCCGAACGCGTCGAGCGCCTTCACCGCGTCCGTTGTCGCGGTCGAAAGCCCGCCGAGCGAGCCCCGCGCGGACATCGATCGGAAGAAGACGTCCATGTCGCCGACGTTCGACGCCATCCGGATCCGATCGCCCAGGACGGCCCCGCCGGTGAAGGGTGAGGAGGGATCGATTGCGATGACGCCGACCGTCTCGCCGCGCTCGCGGTAGGCGGCCGCCATCTTGTCGACGAGCGTCGATTTGCCGGCTCCCGGCGAGCCCGTGATGCCGATGACTTCGGCGTTGCCCGTGTGCTCGTGTAACTGTGAAACGAGCTCACGATAGCCGGGCGAGCGGTTCTCGATCTTCGTGATCACGCGGGCGAGCGCTCGGTGTTTACCGCCCAACAGTTCGTCGATGAGCGTGTCCTCGGACATCTATCGCTTGGGTGCGTTCTCGCGGACGAACTCGATCGTCTCCTCCATCGAAGCGCCGGGGCCGAAGATTTCGCTCACGCCGGCCTCGTAGAGTTCCTCGCGGTCGTCGTCGGGGATGATCCCGCCGACGAGGACGAGCGTGTCGTCGAGGGCGTCGTACTCGTGAAGTCCGTCGAGAACCCGCGGGACGAGCGTGTCGTGCGCCCCCGAGAGGATCGAGATGCCGAGGACGTCGACGTCCTCCTGGACGGCCGCCTGTACGATGTCGTCCGGCGATTTGTGTAGCCCCGAGTAGATGACCTCGAATCCCGCATCGCGGAACGCCCGCGCGATGACGTGGGCCCCCCGGTCGTGGCCGTCGAGGCCGACTTTCGCCACCAGACATCGAACGGTTCGCTGCTCGTGCTCCGTGCTCATACTCCACAATACCGGGGGTGGGTGTTTGAGTGTAACGGAGCCTGATCGCTAACTCGGTCGATTTGGGCTACTGCAAGCGTAGTTGTATTCGAGTGCGAGGAATACGCACGGGCCCCGCCGCTTCGATGGGTTTATGAATCGTCTCGGGATACTAACGCTTGCAATCGAGGGCTCGTAGATCAGCGGTAGATCACTCCCTTGGCATGGGAGAGGCCCCGGGTTCAAATCCCGGCGAGTCCACTTCTTCCCTCACTTCGTTCGGTCAGTCGTGGCCTCGCCGACCCTCGCGAAGCCTTCGGCTTCGCTCAGTCCCGGCGAGTCCATAGCAGCAAAAGGTTCAGGTGGTTTTGTTTCCTCAATCACGCATTAGTCGTATCCTGTTGCCGGTCGGGTACACCGACGGTGAGGAGAGTATCGAGCGCGCCTCTAGTCGTGCGGTATCCTTTGAGCTGTTTTGCTCGCCCGACTCGTCCGGTGGCAGTATTTCCAACGGACCAATCGGTCGAAAATCGGAGTGTCGATTGCGATATGGTCGGACATAACATCCAGCGTATCACACGTCCTCGTGTGAGGGGGCCACCGCTCGGTGTCCACGCTACGTGTGTAGAGTCGCCAGTCCGAGCACAGCTCAGTCCGTTTCGTTAGTCACCGCATAAATTTCTGAGACACTATGTACGTAGCGTCAACAGTCAAGTCGACCCCCGAACGCTGGTTTGACGTGTTCAACCCGATCGAATTCCGTAGACGTGACGTCCTCTCCGGCCTTTCGGTCCTCGGAGCGATGTCGCTTGCCGGCTGCTCAGACGTGACGAAACAGCAATTCGAATCGACCCCACTCGAGTTGCCGCCCTCCGATCAAGAAGGGCTGCTACTGGGTGAAACAGCCCGTGATTCCGCGAGCGTCTCTCGAACTGGGCTGAACGGGGACTTCGAAATCACCGTCACCAGTCACTTCGCCTCTTACAGCAGAGAAAAAGGAGTCGCTGAGAACGGTGCGGTACGAACGGCGGTCGGGCAGTACGTGAAGAATCTGAACGGCGGACAACTCAGGGACGGTGCGACGCTCACATCCGGGAGCGACCTCGATTCGGGCGACCAGACCGTCTCAGTCTTCGGGTCGGACGTCGAGATCGATCCTGCCGCGATCGCGCTCCTCGCGCCCGCTGGATTGCGTTCCGAGGCGAGTGGGAGCCCGATTTCGGTGTTCAGCGGGGGCGCTCTCGAGCGAGAGACCGTACGGCTCGAGGAACTGGGTGGTGTGACCGCGTTCGAAGTCCCGGGACGAAACTTCTATCCGGGGAGCATGTGGCTCACGGACGAAGAACTGTATCCGGGTAGCATGTGGTATCCGGGTAGCATGTGGTATCCGGGGAGCCAGTGGTATCCGGGAAGTATGTGGATCGCGGAGACTGGCTGGTATCCCGGGCGGACGTGGGTCCCCCGCTCACAGACTGAGGGCTCTGTGACCGCATCCGGGTCGTCCGACGAGCAAGAGCGGGTTGCGGCTCCGACGCTCGTGTTCCTTCGGGAAAGTCAGTCGTTCGCCGACGTCTTCGGCGTGGATCTCGCTGCCGTCGGGGGACGTCCCGTCGAGCCTGGAGAAACGTTCGACGTGCAAACTCTGACCGTCGCGAGCGTCGGGGACGCACTGTTCAGTTGGGAATTTCCTGACGGGTACGGAGTGCTGTTCAGGAACGGTCGCCCGGCCGCGCTTGGGGGTGCCGTATTCGATCTTGGCGTACTCTCCACGCCGTCGGCGTCAATCGGGGGCGCCGAAGCAAACCCGATCGTTTCGATGGATTCGAAAACGTTGCTAACGGACGACACCGCGCGAACGCTCCTCGGAAATGCTGGCGTTTCCGATGTGGACGACGTTCGATGGATCGACGGTCCGAAACGGCTCTCGCGGGAGGGTTATCTCGCTCTTGACGCGGAGATTGCGGACAACGCGCCTGAATCGTTGCGGCCAACGGAGCCGTCGATCATCGACGAACCGACGGCCATCGAGACGTACGCGGGCGTGATCAGCGGCCGGAATGGACCCTGGGCTGTCGGCGTACACATCGTACGCGCGACACCGGACGATCACGTGATGGCTGTCGGTACGCAACGAGCACCGCTCGAATCCGTCGGTGGGAATACTGACGGGGAGGAAGTAGAACCGCCGATACCGTTCCCGATCATCAGTTGGAAAAATTGGTATCTCGATGCCCGAGCAATGATGCAGGTCGTCGTTCCACGGATTACCGCCCGACGTGATTGACAACACATGAACAGACACGCACCCTCGCAAATGGCTACTCCGACCGGTCACGAACCACTCGCGCTCGGCGTTACTGCCGTGGAGCGTTATCGATAATGCCCCGAAGCTGGCAGGTGGTGTTTGTCGGGTTCCTTGCCCAATTAGGGGTTGGTGGTGTGCTGCTCGGTTCGGAGATGACCGGTACGCCCGAGAACGCGAGTGCCATCATGCGACTCTTTCTCGGAGGAGGCATCCTCGTCGTGACCGCGGCCGCGTTCCTCGTGACACTCCCCGCGATCTATCTCCTGTATCGCGAATCGTATCGGCTCGTTGCGACTACAATCCTACTCATCGTTGGGGCGCCGTTCCTCGTCGGCAGTGTCGCATCCCCCGTCGTCGCGATTCTCCCCGCGTTTCTGTTCATCGGGGCCGTACTGTCGTGGCGTGAACGGGGAGACTCGTAAGTCCAATCTACCCCCGTCGAAGTGTGTTTTCTCTCACCAGTGAGTCACCTCAGGAACTCCCATCTTGGAGGGGGAGCTCAATCGGCAGCCTCTGGATCGAACAGATCGGCCATGATCTGATTTTCGGCTTTCCTGAGGTGGGCGTGGAGGGTCGATGCCGAAATGTCAAGAACGCCAGCAACTTCCTCGGCCGTGGAGTCTCGTGGCCACCCGAAGTAGCCGGCTCGATAGGCCGCTTCCAGCGCTTCCGCCTGCCGGTCCGTGAGATTCTGTAGACTGTGCTCGGAAATTTCGTCGGCACGTTCGACGGGATGAGTGCGTTCCCGTTTCGCCACTATCCACGTGTCGGGGAACTGCTTCTCGACCGCGTCGACCAGTGCTCTGACGTTCGACTCGGAAGCGATTTCGAGGGTGTAGCTGGCACGACCATCCTCGACAGTGGCATGCTGGACGTTCGCGCCGATGCCGACGAGCATTCCGAGGAGTGTGTCGCCTCTTGTCTGCCATTCGAGGACCCCGTCTGTCTCGCCATCGTGGATTACTCGCACTTCGCCCGATTGCTCGAGTTCGTCGGCGACCATCGAGATGTCGCCATCCTCGAGGCGGAGATAGGCGACGTGACCCGCCTCACCCCCCGGAACGAGACCTGCGAGTTCGAGGTGGCACTCTGCGGCAATCGACACGAAAATGAGCGAGTCGCTATCGTCAGTACTCTCCAGTTCGACCTCGGTAACTGCCTCGGCCGAGAGGAGTTGGCGCACCTCGGCGGAATTGAGAGCGTAGCCGACGATTTCGCCGAGTTCACCAAGGACCGCTCGCTCACGGTCGCTAATTTTCCCGCGGTCGGTGTAGAAGCCGAGGACCCCATGCACAGTACGGCCGTAGACGACAGGAATAATTGCCCAGGTACCGTCCCCGGTCGTCGACTCGGGTGCTATAGTCTGCTTTTCGCTCCGTTCGAGTGCCCCGTTTTCAATGTAATCATCATCAAGAGTAGGGGGGGACAGATCGACCTGATCTCCTGCGACGAGCCAGCGATCGGCCTTGCCTGTCCACGTGGTGACATCGGCGACACAGGCGGTCCGGTAGAGTTCGGAATCGGCGATCCGCTCGCAGACGGCGCGTTCGACAGCTTCCCGGCTGGACGCCGAAACGAGTGCCTGGTTGACGCCACGAATGACAGCGTTCAGTTCGTTGACAGTAGCAAGTTCATTACGTTGCTCAGCCAGTTCCCGTACCCGCCGCTTTCTGTCGGTGATGTCGTTGATGATGAACGTGTGGCCGATCTGACGGTCAATCTGGTCGGTGATCGGTGAGGTTCTGACTTCGTAGACGTTCGCGTCGATTTCGAGTTCCGCAAGGGCGTCTTCAGTCTCGAAATCAATCACGGTGCTGTTGACGAGTGACCGAATATCGTGGCCGAGTACATCAGCACGTTCGCAGCCGATCACGTCGACAGCAGCCCCATTGGCGTAGACGATGCGGCGGGCGTTGTCCACGATCACGACCCCCGTGTCGAGCTGGCTGATAGCTGCGTTTCGGCCGAGCTGTCGGGTTGCGGGGACGAGATCGAACAGCTGTCGGCGAAAGAGAGCGTACCCGAACGTGAGGCCGGTCACCGTGAATGCATACGGCGTTGGGTCAATGAGAACGTTTGACGCCCAGAAAAAGTTATCGGCGACGTTCCCGAGCAAAGGTGTGACGATTCCTACGAGGAGGAGTGCCGACTGGTCGGTGTACAGATAATCAGATTGGAAAACAAGGCGGAGCAAGAGAACCATCGCAATCGTGATCAACGTGTACCCGTATATGATGTCCACCCAAAAAATCGGTCCATAGGTAAAATCGATCAGCGCAATGCCGTCTACGACTTTCACCTGGGCGGTACGCCAGAGGAGATGGTGGAGCGGATTCGTCCACGCGCCAATGATGGCGAGTAACGGAATAATAAAGAAGCCAATAAGATTCCGTTTAGTGATGAATTCGTCGTGGCCGGTGTAGGAGAGCGCGAACAGGAACAACCAGACGTAGACAGTCGCGACGCCAAACCACTGCACGCGCGCCCAGAACACCCGCCAGATTGGGTCGAACGTGATGGCGCCAACGGCGTAGCAGCCGGACCAGATGGTCAACGACACCATCAACATACCAAACCACGTGGCACCTGGTTCCTGGCGGTTGTGGAAGGCGTAGACCGCCAGGGCGGTCGTCGTTACCGCGGAGAGTGCGAGCAGGCTAATCTGGGCGAGGATACCGCTACCTACCATGTCCTCACCATTTGGCAGGATCGATCAGTAGCGTCCCACCACGTGTCCGTGTTCATGTATCAATCGATGTGAGTGTCACCCGATGATAAGTGAGCGAATAAATATCGAGAGTGCAAATTAAACCTTTGCAATTGCGCTCCTGAGAGATTTCCTGGTAACTCCTCGGGCTCTGCAAAACCGCTACCCTCGAATTTCCCGCGAAACGAAACGGACGCCACGGGTATAACCTCGACTGTGTTTGCTAATAGCCTATCTCGAGTCCCACAGTCTAGCTACGCGAACGAGAAGGTCGTCTCGGGATTTGCGCCGAGCGATTCGACCATCGCCACGACCATGTCGTAGTCCGGTCGTGGCTGGCTGTCACAGGTCGTTTTGAACGTTGAGACGAACTCCACGTGGGCCAGACGCTCCCCGTGGGTGACGGTAGCGTGGGCGGCGGTTCCGTAGGCTGCCGAAGACGGCGACGAGACGAGGGCGGTCCGATCCCCGTCGTCGTACTCGTAGCCCACGTGGTCGCAGTTGCCGCTGGTCCGCATCTCCTCGAGGAACCCCTCCTCGGGGTATTCATCGCTTGCCTCATGCCTGGACACTGCCCTGGCTATGGGAGCAGATTTTCCCATCGAGTCATCACGTTCTTTCCACCAATTTCAGCGATTTTCAACAGGGCCTCCGAAATCGTCTTCCAATGGGGAATCAGGGGGCGATCGTATCGAGTTTGGCCGTTAACTCGCGATCCATCGCCGGAGTCGTCCATGCGGTGACGGCCACCATCGCCGCCGAGAGCGGTCTTCTCCCAGGCCCCCGCGGTGATGCCACGCGTGACCCGTGAGTCCACCCGAAATCACTGCTGCGATGGACAGCAAAAATACGTGGAATCGAGCCGGGGTGAACATAGCGGGAAGACGAATTAATGTCATATTAAATGTCAGACAGTTGTGGGAACCACCTCTGGTGTTTCTCCGCGTAGGATAACGCTAATCACGTAGCGCCCCCCTCTTTATCGAGATCACCCGGAGAGACGTGTGTATGTTACCGCACCAAGAAAACGGTCGCTTGACGAGCGACTCATCATGACTTACGATGGAACTACACTGCGGACGGGGTCGAGACCGATCTTACGGTGGCTCGCCGTCAGTGCGATGGTTATCAGTCTACTCGTCAGTACCCTGTTTGGCGCAGGTGTCGGGGTCGCATTGGCGGACGAGTCGGACGCGAAGATCGAGGATACAACAATATTCAACAGGGAAGACGTAGATGGGGATGGCTACGTGTCCTCGTTCCAGATCAGAGTGGAAGCCGATACGGACTTCCCCGAAGTCGGCGGAGTGGGGAAAGCGAATCCGGTGATGGAGGTCGTACTGCATCTTGAGGACGGCGGAAGCTCAGTCGCGAAGAAAGCACCCGTCGGGAGGGACCGCGACGGGACGTTTATCTTCCAGATTGACGGTGACGAGGTCTTTGCGCAGGGCGGCGGCGACACCGATCCGATAGCTGTCAATCCCACATTCTCGGTCGTGGAGGTACGATTGCTCGATGAGGACGTGCTCACCTACCAGAGCGTCACTAGTCTGAATCACCTGCTTGTGTCCGATCCGCTCAAGATCGAACGACCGTCCGATGACGAATACAGAGACGTGACGGTGACCTCAAACGTGGACAGTGCGGACGTCTACGTCGATGGCGAACGACGGGGAAAAACGCCGTGGACGGGGTCGTTCGCTGTCGACCACGGTGATCGATACGGTGATACGCGGATCGAAGTACGCAAGGACGGCTATGAGACGGCGGGCAAGCGGGTAAAACTGGACTCATCGCAGGTTAGCTTCACCATGGAGAAACGGACCAGGCCAGTTGCTGTCACGTCGGAACCGGACGGATCGACCGTCTACGTCGATGGACAGGCGGTCGGGACAACACCCTGGATCGGCGAGTTCTGGGTAAAAGGTTCGCACACCGTTCGAGTCGAGAAATCGGGATACCACAGCCAGGAGTTCACGAACGTCTCACATTCCCGAACGATCCACGCCTCGCTGCTGTCGTCGAGTCCGCAACTCTCGAGCGTTTATTACCCGAACGCCGTCTATACAAACGTCACTTTCGACAACAGTTCGGACACGAACGATTCGAGCGCGTCGCAAAACGAGAGACAGGTCATCGACACCGGTGCGCTCGATTCGTCGCCGATCGTCACCGGCAGTTCGACGGTCGATCTCCCCGAATACCTCCCGCGCATCGTCGACACCACGTCCGCGATCGACGACGCGATCAGCGCCAGTGTGACATCTACTCCCGCTGAACCGCTTTCCTCGGAGACCGTTACCTTCGATGCGTCAGACTCGTATTCGCTCTTCGGGTCCGTCGACAGGTATAGCTGGACGTTTGGAGACGGGACGACTGATCGCGGGCGGCGTGTCACTCATAGCTTCGACACACCGGGGACATACGACGTTGAAATCGAGATCGAAGACACGGAAGGGAACCGGGACACGGTCCACGACCGGATCACAGTCGAAGACAGATCTCCGAATGCAGTGTTCGTCTCTTCGCACGGGACTGTCGAAGCCGGCCAGCAGGTACGGTTCAACGGTTCCGGATCGTTCGATCAAGAGGGCTCGATTACGAGCTACGAGTGGGACTTCGGAGACGGCACCGTTCGCAATGGGGCGACACAACGTCACAGCTACGCGTCCGCTGGAGACTACGACGTTACGCTCACCGTTGCCGATTCGAGCGGAACCACGGCGACTGTAACGAGAACGATCTCCGTCCGTGTGCCGAACGACCCACCCTCCGCATCGTTCGACGTGTCGAAGGCAGACTCGGGAGCCGACTCACGGATCGAGTTCGACGCATCGAGTTCAGTCGATCCCGACGGGAAACTGCAGGCGTACGGCTGGGAGTTCGGGGACGGGACAAACGCGACTGGAGAACGTGTCGTCCACGAGTTCGAATCCCCAGGCACGTACACGGTCGAGTTGAGCGTGAGAGACGACCGCGGGATCGTTCGGAAGACGAAAGAAGAAATAGATGTGAGCACTCCCTCGAGTTCCTCGAACGTAGCCGACGAGTCTGAGACCCCCGACGAAAGTGGCAGTGTGCCCACGTCAATCGTGATTGCGGCAGGTGCCGCGGTAATCCTGCTCGGTGGCCTAGGGTTCCTCCGGCGCTGAGCTGCTCCGAAACCGCTCGAGTTAGTTAGGTGGCTCAAACGTTTCTGTTTCGACGTGCGTGCTGAGCAGTTCGAAAGCCCCTGACTGTCGAGGGGAAACAATCACGCGGAGCGCGTATCTATAACCGAATCGCGCCGATCAGAACAGTCCCGACAGCGACTTCACCACGCTGACGCCGACCTTCACCGCGCCGATCTTCACTCGGTTCGTGACGCCGACGCCGGTGACCTCGATGTCGCCGTTCTCGTACGCTTGGTTGAACGTCGCAGCCGGATCGTCCGAGGTGATAACGTCACACGTCGTCGACTCGTCCGTCTCCACGCGGACCGTCGGATCCTCGGCGACGGCCTCTTCGAACTGTGTTACGCGCCCGTCAGAATCGGTCGAGACGGCGAATCGCCGCTCCCCGTCGGCGGCGTCTATCCGAACGTCGATGCGTTGATCGGAGAGTTGCCCCTTGACGAGCCCGGGCACCTGATCGAGATTCTCGTTGTACACGTCGACGAGCGGATTCAGTTGGTCCGCATCGAGACTGCACTCTTGGGCGGACACCGTCCCCACGGGAAACATGAGCAGCGTCATCACCAGCAATCCGCTGATGATCACGGTTCGTCGGTTAGGCATGGTATGTGTACCGTTTGCCATCATATTTATTTATTGGCCGGACTCCCCGGCTGGCGTGTAGATCGCGTTAAAAATGATGTCGAACCGAATCTGCCAGACGTTGCGGATGGTGGTCGTTCCGTCACTCCTCGCCGGGTGCGGCGTCCTCGGGGACGGAGCCGTCGAGTAGCGACTCGTCGGTGTAGCTCTCGCGAATGTCTTTCTTCGAGAACTTGCCCGTCGCGGTCTTGGGAATCTCGTCGATGTACTCGATGGCGTCCGGGAGCCACCACTTGGGGTACTCCTCGCGCAGGAGGGCCATGATCTCGTCGTCGAGCGTCGCCTCGTCGGCGCGCTCCGTCGGAACGACGAACGCGACCGGTCGTTCCTGCCACTTCTCGTGGGGAACGCCGACGACGGCCGCTTCGGCGACGTCGTCGTGCGCCATGATCGCGTTCTCGAGTTCGACCGAAGAGATCCACTCGCCGCCGGATTTGATGACGTCCTTCGCGCGGTCGACGATCTTGATGTACCCCTCCTCGTCGACCGTGACGACGTCGCCGGTCTTCAGCCAGCCGTCCTCGAAGTCCTTCTCGTTGGCGTCGGGGCGTTTGAAGTACTCGGTGGTGACCGAGGGGCCGCGGATCCACAGTTCGCCGAACTCCTCGCCGTCCCAGGCGGCCTCGTTGCCGTCCTCGTCGACGACGCGCATCTCGAGGCCGGGAACGAGGATCCCCTGCTTGGATCGGTGTTCGAGCTGGGTCTCGTAGTCGGCGTCCTCGAGGTTGTGTTTGAGGTGCGCCGCCGAGCCGATCGGCGACATCTCAGTCATCCCCCACGCGTGGAGGAGTTCGACGTCGCGGTCGTCGAACCAGCGGATCATCGATTCAGGAGCCGCGGAGCCGCCGACGATGACGGTATCGAGCGAGGAGAGATCGAGATCGTTGTCCTCGGCGTAGTCCATGAGGCCGAGCCAGACGGTCGGGACGCCGGAGGTGATGGTGACGCCTTCCTCTTCGATGAGCATCGCGAGGTCCTCGGGGTTCGGCGACGGGCCGGGGTAGACGTGCTTCGATCCGGCGGCCGTCGCGGTGAAGGGCATCCCCCACGCGTTGACGTGGAACATTGGGACGACGGGCATGACGACGTCGTCGTCGTTCATCGGGATCCCGTGCGGCGAGAGGGTGGTCATCGTGTGGCTCCACAGCATCTGCTGGGTGTACTCGACGCCCTTCGGGTTGCCGGTCGTCCCGGAGGTGTAACACATGCCGGCCGGCTGGTCCTCAGAGAGTTGCGGCCAGTCGTACTCGGTCGAGTGCTCGCCGACGAACTCCTCGTAGGGGGTCGCGTCGATCGCGTCGACCGCCGTTTCGCCCATGACGACGAAGTCGACGCCGTCGAACTCCGGCGCGTCGGCCGCCGCCCCGGCGAGTTTCGGCGCGAGCGACGGGTCGACGAAGATCAGCTGATCGTCGGCGTTATCGACGATGTACTGGATGTGCTCGTCGGGCAACAGCGGGTTGATCGTGTGCAGCTGCGCGCCGATCGAGGGGACCGAAAAGTACGTCTCGAAGTGACGGTGGTGGTTCCAACAGAACGTCCCGACTCGGTCGCCCTCCTCGATGCCGTACTTGTCGAGGGCGTTTGCCAACTGCGCCGTCCGGTCGTCGTACTCGCTGTACGTGTAGCGCTCGATCCCGTTGTGGGTTCGCGAGACGATCTCGCGGTCCGGATAGAGATTTGCCGCACGCCACAAGAACGGCCGCAACGTCTGGTCTGTTCCTCCTGGCATACTCGGCGAATACGGCCAACGATGACTTCATTCTTTACAAAATATGCCGTGATTCGTGGGTCACATTTCCCCGAGAGAACGCTGCCAAAGGGTGCTGCCTTCCGACGTTGTGACCGCCAAGCGATACTTGCGGATGGTCGATTCGGCTGTCCCGCCGTGATCAGGCCACGCGCCGGCTGACCGCGAGCCCTTCTCCGAGGGGCAAAAGCGTGGTCTCGAACGCGTCTGCCGACCGGACGTGATCGAGATACGCGGCGACCCCTCGCGCCGCGCCGACGTTCGGATCGTCGATCCCGTCGGCATCGACATCGTCGACCAACGCCGAAAGCGCCTCGAACTCGAAGGGGCCGCGAACCGCGTTGTCGGCGACCACGATCCCGCCGATCGGTATCTTCGATCTGATGGCCTCGAACGCCTCCGTGTACCGGCGCTTCTCGTTGTCGATCAACGCGATGTCGAACGGCCCATCGTACTCGTCGATGATCTCGATCGCATCGCCGTGTTCGAATCGGGCTCGCCCGGCGACCCCGCCACGCTCGAGGTTGCGTCGGGCGTCGTCGAGCTCCTCGGAGTCGATCTCCGTAAGCACGATCTGTCCGGATTCGTTCATTCCGCGGAGGAACCAGTACGCCGAGTAACCGAAGCCGGAGCCGAACTCGAAGACCCGCTTGGCACCGAGCAGGCCGGCGAGCTGTTGGAGCCAGCCGCCGATCGCGGGACCGACGGTCGGAAAGCCGGTTTCCTCGGCGCGCCGATCCATCTCCACGAGGACCTCGTCCGGTTCGGGACCAACGGTCGCGGCGAATGCTTCAACGGCGTCGGGAACGGCCATACCGTAACACGACGCCCGGCGAATTTATACTCTGCTCCCGACCGGGCGTCGGCTGCGACCGAGCGGCAGCTCGTCCGGATGGTCGTTCGAACGTGGGAGTGATCCGCTCTCGACGGCCGTTTTCACTCGCGTCGCTTGATCGAACAGCCGCGCGACGGCTCGAAGGTCACCTCGGGCGTCTCACCGGCGAGGACGGAGTCGATCGCGTCGCGCATGTCCAGTCCCGGCTCGCCCGACGGCTCGTCGTCCGGGTTCAACGCGTCGTCGAACCGGCCGTGGTACGCCAGCCGGAAGATATCATCGTCGTTGCGAAGCAAGAACGGGTCGGGCGTACAGACCGCGCCGTACGCACGCGCTACATCGCCCGTCTCGTCTCGGAGGTACGCCGTGATGTCGATCTCCCCGCGCTCGACGTACTCGATCATCGTCTCGAAGGAGTCCTCCGGATACTCGGTGTCGTCGTTGGGATTGATGCCGACGACGGCGACCCCGTCGTACCCGGCAGCGATCTCGTTCATCGTCTCGAACTTCGCCTTCGCGTACGGGCAGTGGTTACACGTGAAGACGATCAAGAGCGCGTCGTAATCGTCGAAGTCACCGAGCGAGTACGTCCGTTCGTCGGTTCCCACGAGTTCGAAGTCCGGCGCGCGTTCATTGTACTCCAACACGTCCGGTTCGGATTCGAGTGCCATGTGGTACCGTTCGCGCTCCGTGGAGAAAAACTACCCCTCGAACGTCGTCAAAAAGACCGCGACGAGCGCGAGGGCGACTCCGGCGATCTTTCGGGCGGTCAGGGTCTCGTCGAGAAAGGCGATTCCGACGACGGAACTGGCGACCAAGAACAGTCCGAAGATCGGCACGACGACGCTGACCGGTCCGGCAGCGAGCGCCCGATAGTACGCGATGATTCCGACGGTGAGACAGATTCCGGCGGCGTACATATAGGGGGCGTGCTCGTGGGTCAACGCCGACGCGACCGGCCGATCCGTCGCGATCACGAGCGCGAGCGCGGAGACCGCGAGCATCCCGTTCGTCACGAACGCGACGGTGTCCGAGGGGATCTCTTGGGTCGCGAGCTTCGTCAGCGGCGCGACCAGCGTGTAGGCGAGGAGGGCGACCAGCGCGTACCAGAGATACTGCATACCGGTCGTGACGCCGGGACGCGAAAAGCAGTATCGATCGGCGTCGCCCTTTCCGAAACCGTCAAACCCGGACGTGGCCAATTCGTATCCAACGAATGACGCTCACGAAACGGATCATCCCCTGCATCGACGTCGATCTCGACGACGACGGGAACGCGGCCGTCTACACCGGTGTCAACTTCGAGAACCTCGAGTACACGGGCGATCCCGTCGAACTCGCGAAAAAGTACAACGAGGCGGGCGCCGACGAGTTCGTCTTTCTCGATATCACCGCGTCGGCGGAGGGGCGGGAGACTATGCTCGACACCGTCTCGGCGGTCGCAGACGAGTGTTTCATCCCGCTGACGGTCGGCGGCGGCATCCGAACGAAAGCCGACATCAAGGAGACGCTCCGCGCCGGCGCGGACAAGGTGTCGATCAACACCGGAGCGATCGAGCGCCCCGAACTGATCGAGGAGGGCGCGGCGGCGTTCGGCAGCCAGTGTGTCGTCATCTCCGTCGACGCTCGCCGGCGGTTCGACGGGGACGGCGAGTACTACGCCGAGGTCGACGGGGAGTCCTGCTGGTTCGAGTGCACCGTCAAAGGGGGTCGGGAGGGAACCGGTATCGATGTCGTCGAGTGGGCCCGAGAGTCGGCCGACCGCGGTGCCGGCGAACTGTTCGTCAACTCGATCGACGCCGACGGGACGAAGGACGGCTACGACATCCCTCTCACGAAGGCGGTCTGCGACAACGTCTCGACGCCCGTCATCGCCTCCTCGGGGTGCGGATCACCGGCGCACATGGAGGAGGTGTTCAGCGAGGCGGGCGCTGACGCCGCGCTCGCCGCATCGATCTTCCATTTCGAGGAGTACTCCGTCGACGAAGTGAAACGATACCTCGCCGAGCTGGGAATCCCGATGCGCCTGTGAGCGTCCACGTGCGAAAGCCTTTATTCTCCCGTAGCCCCTCCGGTGAGCCGTGAAGTGGCGGTGTGCGTGGTGCGGCCGTGAGTACGACGCCGAGGTCGACGCGTGTGACACCTGCGGTCACGAGCGCGTCGAGGCGGTCTCGGAGGATTCGGATTCGACGTCGCCGTTCGACGCTGACGCGTTCGTGTGGGTCTGTAGGAGCTGCGGCCGCGAACACGTCAAACACTCGCCACCGTGCGCCCGCTGTGGCAACCACGATCTCGAACGCCGCGAAGCCGCGGACGTCGAGCCGGGAGAGCTGTCGATCCCGAGCTACCTCGCCGTCGGCAAGCCGTACATCCTCGGCGTCATCGCCGTCGTCGCGCTCGTCGCGCTCGCCCTGACGGGCGTCATCCCAATCCCAGGGCTCTCCGGGCCACCCGCTCCGCCGGACGCTCCCGGCGATGCGGACCGAAGCGCCGGAGTGGAACTCGCCGCCGTCGAATCTGAGCTTTACGATCGCTTCGAGGCGGCCCGAACCGACGCCGGTTCGACGGGCCGTGAGCGCGACGCCGGACTTGACGCGTACGCCGAGTACGCGACGCGACATCACGTCGCCGAGCGGTACGACCCCTCCTACGACGGCTCGGTACCCGAACTCGATGCGTTCGACCCACGGTGTACAGTCTCGCCCGCGTTCGGGATCGCGGAACCATCCGTCGACCTCTCGGAGCACGACGACGCGGCCGCCGCCGATACGTTGGCCGAGGCGCTGTTGGGCGACGAGCGGTTTGCGGAACTTGTCGTCGACGATCGTCGGTCGGAAGGAATAGACGTTCACGCCGGCCCGAACGGGACCGTGTTCGTCGGCTATATCGCCTGTTGATCGGGATCATCGTAGGTATTCGTGGATCTCCGTGAAGAAGCAGACCCTGCTACTTAAGAACACGTATCGGGCCTCCGGTTAGCTACGATACTCCCGATGAGTCACGCCGCGGACTCGAAGGAATCGCGGAAGGCGTCGGTCTTCGATTTGACGCCCGCCGCGCCGGCTTCGAGCGCGTCGAGCGGGTCGATGCTGCCGTCGGTCTTGATAGTCACGACGGGATCGGTCTGGCCGCCAGACTGCTCGGGGTTCATGTCGTAGGTCGCAGTGGTGACGCCGTCGACCTCCAAGAGCGCCCCCTTTAGCACGTTCACGAATGTGTGATCCTCGCCCTGAATCTCGATCGACAGTTCGTTCTCCAGGTTCTCAATGACGCGTAGATCCATTATCGAACCGTATGTGTATCGCCCGTATGAGCGTTACGGAGCCGCGACGATACGTGAGGAGTCGTCCTGCCACGCCGGTGTTGCGTCCGACTGCGACACCCCGGTAGCTCCGTCGGGAGGGACCGTACGAACTTTTGCATCCCGATCCGAGGCGCAGGTATGGAACTCGATCTCTCCGGTCGGACCGCCGTGGTGACCGGCGGCTCGCGGGGCATCGGACGCGCAATAACGCTCGGTTTCGCCGACGCGGGGGCGAACGTCGTGCCGCTCTCGCGGACGGAGTCGGACGTCGAAGCCGTCGTCGGGGAGGTCCGCGAGCGCGGCGTCGACAGCCGCGTCGAGACGCTCGACGTTGCCGACACCGACGCCGTGGAAGCCTGTTTCGATCGGATCGACGACAACCTCGGCATCGACGTGGTCGTTAACAACGCCGGGATCAACCCCGCCAGCGCGCTCGGAGATCCTGAGGACGTCTCAGACGAGGGGTTCGAACTGGTGACCGACGTGAACCTAGACGGCGCGTTCGCCTGCGCCCGCGCCGCCGAATCGCCGCTGAAGGCGTCCGGCGGCGTGCTGATCAACGTCGCGTCGGTCGGCGGGCTCGTCGGCCTCCCGCGACAACACCCCTACGTCGCCTCGAAACACGGGCTCGTCGGGTTGACGAAGAGCCTCGCGCTCGATTGGGCTCCGAACGTCCGGGTCAACTGTCTCGCGCCAGGGTACGTCGCGACGGACCTCACCACCGGCCTGCAGGAGAACGACGATCTGCGGGCGTCGATCGAACGCCGGACGCCGCTCGACCGGTTCGCCGACCCCGAAGAGATCGCCGGCCCGGCGGTCTTCTTGGCGAGCGATCTGGCCTCGTACGCGACCGGCGAGACGTTCGCCGTCGACGGCGGCTGGACGGCACGGTAGGTCTCGAACGCGAGGCGTCGACCGTTCAGCGTCGACCCCCCGCCACTAGTAAAGAGTTTTGCGCCCCCGGCGTTGAAACACGGACATGACCACATTCGAGTACGATGTCGCCATCGTCGGGGCGGGGACCGCCGGCTGCTACGCCGGGGCGACCCTCGCCGACGCCGGATACGACGTCGTCATTGTCGAGCGCAAGGACGAGGCCGAGGCGGGTCACATCGCCTGCGGCGACGCGCTCAAGGGTGCCGACAAGTTCCCAGAATCGATCCCCAAATCGCAGATCGAAGACTCCTTTACCAACACCGAGGTCGACCACGGCCAGTTCGAGATCCCCCAGGAGAACGCCGTCCTGGACATTCCGGTGCCGGGCGAACTCGCCGTTATCGACCGCTACGCCTACGGCCGGCGGATCATCGGGGGTGCCGAGCGCGCCGGGACGGAGTTCCACTACGACACCGTCGTCCAGGACGTCCTGCAGGACGACGACGGGCGGGTGTACGGCTTCGAGGCGACGAGGAAGGGCGACCACGCACGATACGAGGCCGGGGTCGTCCTCGACGGCGCGGGCGCGCTCTCGCTATTACAGGACAAAGCCGACTTCGAGGGAACGACGTTCGACACGAACGTCCGGTACTCGCAGTTCTCCTCGGCGTACCGGGAGATCATCGAGGTCGACGAACCGGTGGAGTGGTCCGACGCGCTCGTGTTCAAACCGACGAAGCGATCCGCCGGCTACCTGTGGTACTTCCCGCGAACGCCGACGGAGATCAACGTTGGATTGGGCTTTCAGATGAACGAGGAGCCGATGCAGCTCATCACCGACCTGCGCGAGGACATCAGCCAACGGCCCGAACTCAAGGGGGCGACGGTGACGGACAAACTCGGTGCGGCGCTGCCGACGCGCCGTCCCTACGACTCGGCGGTCGCGCCCGGATACATGGCGATCGGCGACGCCGCCGCTCACGTCAATCCGGTCACAGGCGGCGGGATCGCTGGCGCCGCCTACGCGGGTCAGTACGCGGGCGAACAGGTGATCGAGGCGATCGAGTCCGATGACGTGAGCGAGAACGCGCTGTGGCGGTACAACGAGCGCGTCATGGATCACTACGGCGGGCGGTACGCCGCGTTGGACATCTACAACATCTTCTCGACGGCGTACGATCTCGACGACCTGCTCGGGCTGTTGGCCGCCCTCCCCGCCGAGAAGCTCTCGGACGCGCTCTACTCGGGCTCCGCGAAGGTCGGACTCGGTCTCAAACTGCAGGTGCTAATAAAGAGCTTCGGCCACTGGGGAACGCTGAAGAACCTCTACGACACGAAATCGCTCGCCGACCGCCTGCTCGATCACTACGGAACCTACCCCTCCTCACCTGACGGGTTCGACGCGTGGCAGCGCGAGCGCGATCGCATCATGGACGAAATCTACGCCAGAACCGGCGCCGACGCGAAGTACTGAAGGCACCCCCCGCGCCGACCGGAGCCACCCGGTATGCTAAAGGTTCGGGCGCGTTTGCGGTCGGTATGGTCGTCGATGGGGTGACCACCGGCGTGGTGGTCGTCCTCTGTATCATTCTCGCGGCGCTCGCGCTCTTCGTCTCGGAGGTGATCCCGAACGACGTCACGGCGATCGGCGTCATCGGGGCACTCGTGATCTTCGAGCCGTGGACGGGCGTCGGAGCCCGGGCAGCGATCTCCGGGTTCGCCAACCCTGCGACGGTGACGATCGTCGCGATGTATATGCTGAGCGCGGCTATCCAAGACACCGGCATCGTCCACCGGCTCGGCGTGTACCTCGCCGACTTCACCGCCGGAAATGAGTTCAGAGCGCTCGTCGCGACGGTCGGGACGACGGGGCCGATCGCTGGCTTCATCAACAACACGCCAGTTGTCGCCGTCTTCATTCCGATGATCTCCGATCTCGCCGACGAGGCGGCGGTGTCACCCTCGAAGCTCCTCCTACCGCTTTCGTATGCCGCCATCCTCGGCGGCACCCTGACGCTGATCGGCACGTCGACGAACATCCTTGCGAGCGAGTACGCTCGAACGCTGATCGACGGTCGATCCGGAATCGGGATGTTCGAGTTCACACCGCTCGGGATCGTCATCCTCGCCGTCGGCCTCGCGTACCTGTTGACCATCGGCCGTCGGCTCACGCCCGCCCGAATCCCCGCCGAATCGGATCTCGTCGAGGAGTTCGATCTCGACGATCACCTCGCCGTCGTCTCGGTCTCGCCCGACTCACCCGCCGTCGGGATGAGCGTCGAGGCGTTCAGCGCCGAGTATCTCGTGGAGACACGGATCCTCCAGATCAGGCGCAACGGAGAGGTGTTCGCGGCACCGCGCACCGACCAGCGGATCGAGGCCGGCGACCAGCTCGTCGTTCACGGCACCCTGCAAGCCGTCAACCGACTTGGCAAAGTTACCGGCCTCAAACAGATCCTCAGAGAGGACGTCACCGAGGAGACGTTCATCGAACCGACGGTCGACGAGACGCTCGCGCGGGCTGTCGTCCCTGAGGAGTCCGCCTACGTCGGCGAGACGATCGCCGAAGCCCGGATCGCGGCGTTTCACGACACGACGGTGCTCGCGATACGCCGCGGGGACGAACTGCTTCGGACGGACCTCGACGAACGGACGCTCCGCCCCGGGGACCTCCTCTTGGTGTGGACGACACCGACTTCGATCGAGTACTTCACCGACTCAGGCGAACTCGTGATCGCCCACGAGGAGGCTTACGACAAGCTCGCCAAAGCCGATGTGGCAAATATCGCCCCACTGTCGTCGAAGACGCCGATCGCCGTGGGGATCATGGCGGGCGTCGTGGGCGCGACGGCGCTCGGTCTACTGCCGATCGTGATCGCCGCTCTCGTCGGCGTCTTCGCGATGATCGTCACCGGCTGTCTCTCCGCACCCGACGCCTACGACGCCGTCTCCTGGAACGTGATCTTTCTGCTGGCCGGCGTGATACCGCTCGGAGTCGCAATGGAGGCGACAGGCGGGGCGGCGTTGCTGGCGGAACTGGTCGTCGTCGCCGCCGGGTTCGTCCCGCTTCTCGCCGTGTTGTTCCTGTTCTATCTCGTGACGGGGCTGCTCGCCAGCGTCATTACGCCAGTCGCGACGATCGTGCTGATGATACCCGTCGCCGTCGACGCCGCGGTCAGGCTGGACGCCAACGCGTTTTCCTTTGTCCTCGCCGCGATGTTCGCCGCCGCGACATCGTTCATGACGCCGGTCGGCTACCAGACCAATCTCATGGTGTACGGCCCCGGTGGGTACCGATTCAGCGACTTCCTGCGGGTCGGCGGGCCGCTGCAACTCCTCATTTCGGTCGTGACGACTCTCGGCATCGCCTTCCGCTGGGGAGTGTAACCCCGAGCGTCTGTTTATGCCCGTTCGGGCCGTAGATGCGCGTATGGCGTACCGATTCGTCCGAGCGCGACCGATCACGGACCGACTGGCCGAGTTACGCGAGCGGTTGGACAGCGGCGAAATAGCGGAGATGAAGCCGTTCGGAACGGGGATGACGACCGCGTTGAACGACGCCAAGTACGATCCCGACACCGGCGACGCGGTCTGGATCGAGGAGGATTACTGCACGCCGCCGCTCGCGATGGAGCGGGAGGCAGTGCTGGACGACCACTTCGGGGCGATCACGATCGTCGACCCGGATGTCGACGAGAGTGCCGGGTGGGAACGCATCGACGGGCTGCCGTCGTTGTGGGAGCGGGTTGAGGCCAAGCCGTAACGCGTGACCCAGTCGCGGTGGCCCCACCGTCGCCTCGAGACGAGAGTATACGTCGGTGTGCGGACGACCCGCGTGCATGGACTCGGAACTCGCGGATCGATTCGAGATTTAGGAGCTGAAACACGAGTACTGCTACGCGACGGACGACCTCGATGTCGATCGGATCGTCGCGACGTTCACCCCCGACGGCGTGTTGGATGTCCCGATCCACGAGCACATCGAGGGACACGACGGGCTCGCGGCGTACTTCGAGTGGTTCGCCGAACGGGAGTACCAAACTCGGGCGCACAACGTGTTCAACCACGTCATCGACGTTGACCGCGACACGGCCACCGGGGAGTGGTACTACATGGTCTTGTACACGCTCCCGGGAAGGAACGCCGAGACGAGTCACGGGCACGACGACGTCGAGTTCGTCCGGACCGATGATGGGTGGAAGCTCTCGTCGACATCGGCGAGACGGCGCATCACGCGGGAGGTCAGCGCCGACGCGATCGAGTGAGCGCTCTGCCGACAGAGCGCGGGTGAGGAATTATCAACGCCTCGCTCAAACGGCCCGTATGGACATCGGAACCACGCTGCCGACCGGCTGTACGGGGGACTACCAGGTCGCCCCGGACGCGCTTCGAGACTGGGCGACCGCCGCGGACGACGCCGGGTTCGCCGGACTGTGGACGCTCGATCACCTCGTCACGCCCGAGCCCTACGTCACGAGCGTGCTGAACCCGCTCGTTGCGCTGTCGCACGCCGCGGCCGTCACGGACGACATCCCACTCGGAACGTCGATTCTGCTGTTGCCGCTTCGCGGGGCCACGAACACCGCCGACGCGGCGCTCTCGCTGCAGTATCTCGCGGAGCGTCAGGTCACGTTGGGGCTCGGCGCGGGCTACGTCCCCGACGAGTTCGAGGTCACGGGCGTCCCCCGAAACGAGCGCGGCCCGCGGCTCTCCGAGGGGATCGATGTCCTCCAGGAACTGTTCTCCGGAAACGGCTCCTACGACGGCCGATTCCATCAGTTCGAGGACATCGCGATGGACCCGGTCTTGGACGACCCGCCGCGCGTTCTCGCCGGCGGCTCCTCGCTGTACACCGGCGGCGAGATGCCCAAGCCGATGTTGGATCGCATCGTCCGTTCCGACGGCTGGATCGCCCCACCGCTCGCCCCCGAACGGGCCGAGAAAGACTGGGCGGCGATCACCGCCCACGCCGAGGAGCGCGGCGTGGACCCGGACGGCCTCGACCGCGTCACGCTCAACTACTGCTACGTGGTCGACACCGAGGACAGCGAGGCCGCGTACGAACGCCAGCGCGAGGCCTCCGCCGAGTTCTTCAGCCCCGAGCGGGGGTTCGATCACGCCCGCGAGAACTGCCTCACCGGCTCGCTTTCGGACATCCACGAGCAACTGACGGCGTACGAGGAGTTCGGGTTCGATCAGGTGATCGCTGGTACGCCGGCTCACGCTCCCGACGACCTCGCGGCCCAGATGGAGCTACTCACGGCGGAACTGCTCGACGCGTGGGGCTGACTCGACCGGGACGCTCATTACCGTCCCCGTATGTACGTGATACACAATGTCACTCGAAGGTACCGAGGCGGCGGACGTTCAGCCGCGCGAGGCGGTCATCGAACTCGTCAGCGAGGCCGAGGCGACCGGACGCGTCGACGAGCTGTACCGGGAGATTCGCGAGGCGCGCGACGGCGAGCTCGAGGAGGATCTCAGCCTCAGCAAGCTCTGGTTGATGTACGGCAACGACGCTGATCTGCTAGATATCGTCTGGCAGCACATGGACTGGACGTACAACCGAGGATCGCTCCCCTTCGAGCTCAAATCGAAGATCTCGCTGGTCGTCGCTTCGGTCCTCGAGTGCGAGGGGTGTCAGTTCTTCCACGAGTCGGCGCTCTCGGAGCTGGGCGCGGACGCGGCGGAGATCGACGCGCTCTCCGAACTCGAGATCGCGGAAACCGGCTTCGAACCCGCCGAGGAGATCGTTCTGCGCTTCTCGCAGAAGGCGGCCACCGATCCCCACGCCATCACCGACGACGACTTCTTCGCGCTCCGGGAGTTGGGGTTCTCCGAGCCGGAAATACTCGAAATCATCGACTGCATCGCCCTCCACGTTTACACGGCGTTCATCCAGGGCATGTCAGGGATCGTCTACCCCGGAATGAGCAAGGAGACGTGGACCGAGCCGGTGTAGCTACCCGCGATTCGAGCTGACGACTACCAGTTCCACGGACCGTGATCCGGATCGATGATCCGCTCGTCGTACTCGAGTGAATCGATCGTCGCGATGTCTTCGTCGTCGAGGGCGAGGTCCGCAGCGGCGAAGTTCTCGCGCTGGTGGGCTTCGCCGCTGGATTTCGGGATGACGGCCACGTTCTCCTTCGAGAGGAGCCACGCGAGACTCACCTGCGCCGGCGTCGCGTCGTGTTTCTCCGCTATGTCCTGTATCTCCGGCACGTCGTAGACCTTTCCGCGGGCGATTGGGCAGTAGGCGACGAGCCAGTGGCCGTGTTCTTGGGCGTATTCAAGCAGCTCGTCCTGTTGGAGCAGCGGGTGGAACTCGACTTGGTGTGCGGTGAGCGGCGCGTCGAGGATCTCTCGCGCCTCGTCGAGCAGTTCCGGGGTGAAGTTGCAGACGCCGACGCGGCCGATGACGCCGTCATCGCGCGCGGCGTCGAACTGCGGGAGGACGGTCTCCGGCTCGTAGACGTCGCTCGGCCAGTGGACGTAAAACAGATCCACGGAGTCGAGGCCGAGGCGATCGACGCTCTCGTCGATGGCGTCGCGGACGCCCTCCGGCCGATCGGGTCCGTCCGGGTAGACCGTCTTGGTTGCGACGAACACGTCATCGCGATCGACGGCGGAGGTTCGAATACCCTCCCCAACGTACGCCTCGTTGTCGTACATCTGGGCGGTGTCGATGTGGCGGTAGCCGATATCGAGCGCTGTCCTAACGGCCTGGGTCCACTCGGGCGGGTCGTCCGAGACCGTTCCGAGTCCGATTTGTGGAAGTGCGGAATTTGCCATCGCGCCTCAAAGGCGGAGCGAGAACTTTGTTCTACCGGGAAGCTGAGACGGGCCGCTCCGCGTTCACAGCTGTGATTCGATCGCCTGAACGATGCCCGAGTAGCCGAGTCGACCGTCCGGCGCGGGATTTTCACCGTTGACGAACACCGTCGGTGTGCCTCCGACACCGCGGTCGATCCCGTTATCGCGATCTGTTTCGACGGTCTGCCGATAGCGGCCCTCGGAGACGGCCGACTCAACGACATCGCCGTCGACGCCGACTTCAGCGGCGAGATCGACGTACGTTTCCATACCGAGCGATCCCTGATTCGCGAAGAGCAGCTCCGAATACTCGAAGAACGTCTCGGAGCCCGCCTGCTTCATCACCGAACGAGCGGCCTGCGGTGCCTGCCACGAAACCGTTTCGTCGACGGGAATCGGGAAATCGTAGTGTTCGTAGGCGACGTCGCCCGGTTCGACGTACTCGGATACGAGTTGGGGTGTCACGTCCTCGTTGAACGTCCGACAGTGCGGACACGCGAAGTCCTCGTACACCGCGACCGTCACCGGGGCGTCGGAATCGCCGAGCGTGGGTCGCTCGGTCGTTTCCTGTTCGCCGTTGCCGGTGCCACCGTTGCCCCCACCGAGACAGCCAGCGATTCCCGAGACGCCGAGCAGTGCTCCCGTCTGCAAGAGCCGCCGCCGGGACAGACGCGTCGTCCCGCGTGAACGTTTCATGATCCCGCTAGGGCCCCGTGGTACATAACCGTGGCACTTCGACGACCGGTCGTGTGTCCCCGACGGTCGGTCGTCCGAGACCGACCCCAACCGTCAGTAATTTGCATCCGACCCCGATTAGAGACGGTATGAGACGACGCCGCGTTCTGGTCCTTCTCTCCATATTCCTCCTCTGTGCTGCCGCCCTCGGCGCGCTCGCAGTCACCGCGGACGATCCGGTCGAAATAGACGGCGACGAGAGCGAGCGGTACCCTGGCGACACGCTGATCACGGTCCAGTCGTACGGTTGGTTCGGCAATCACAACGGTGACGCATTCATTGTCGGCGAGAGCGGCGAACGGGTCTGGGAGTACCAACCGGATGACGCGACCGTCTTCGACGCGGAAATCGTCGGCGACGGTAACGTAATGGTCTCCTACGGGCAGCGGATTCCCGCTGCAGACTGCCCCGAGGCGTTCCGAGGCGGCGTCGCGGACGATCACTGCATTCGAAACGTCGTCGAGGAGGTCGATCGGGAGACGAACGAGCGGGTGTGGGCCTACACCTGGTACGATCACTTCATGTCCTACCACGAGGTCCACGACGCCGACCGACTCGACAACGGCGAGACGGTCATCATCGACATGGGCAAGCACCGGACGTTCATCGTCGACGAGTCCGGCGAGGTCACGTGGGAGTGGTCCGCGACCGAACACCTCGACGAGGGAACGGAGTTTTGGGCGTCACACGTCGAGGGGACCTCCCGCGAGGACCACCACTACACCGGGGGGAGTCAGGACTGGACGCATATGAACGACGTCGACCGACTCGACAACGGCAACTTCCTCATGTCCATCCGGAACTTCGACGTCCTCATCGAGGTCGATCCCGAGACCGACGACACCGTGCGGGTGATCGGCGAGCCGGGGAACCACTCGATCATGCACGAACAGCACGATCCGAACTACCTCGAAGCGCACGATCACGTGATCGTCTCCGACAGCGAGAACAACCGGATCGTCGAGTACGACGTCGACACGATGGAGGAAGTCTGGCGCTACGAGGGAACCGGGCCCGGCTCGCAGGAACGACTGCAGTGGCCGCGCGATGCCGACCGCCTCCCGAACGGTAACACGCTGATCGCCGACTCCAGACGATTCCGGGTGATCGAGGTGAACGAGACGGGGTCCGTCGTGTGGGGCCACGACCTCGGCGACGAACGGGGAATCATCTACGATGTCGATCCACTCGGTCCGAACCGCGAGCTATCGGAGGAGCCCGAAGCCGTCCCGGCTGGTGACGAACTCGACGGCACGAACTACAGCGGCGGCGTCTCCGAGCGAGCCGCGTTCGCCGAGTCGTGGCTCGGCTTCGTCCTTCCGCAATGGGTCGGACTCCCTGGCGTCGCCGTTATCGCCGCCATGGTCGCGTCGCTTCTCGGGCTCGTCTGGGAGGGTATCTGGCTGTATCGAAACGAGTGATCCGGGCCGGCGAACGGGGAG